>CALGOD010001104.1 GCA_937957845.1 uncultured Nocardiopsis sp. | reverse complement strand
GGCCTTGGCGGCGTCGGCGGGCGGGCGCTGTTCGCTGCGCGGCGAGCTCAATACGGACTCCGTTGTACTCGTGCGGACGGATCGGGGGGTGGTGGGCGGCCGGCATCCGTACGGGATGTGGCCGCCGGTCGGGTGGTGTGGTCTTCGGGGCTCCGCTTCGCCTGGGGCTCGGGCGCCTTGGTGTGGGAGCCTTCGCTGCCCATGGCGGGTCGGCTCGTTCCTCGTGGACCCGCCTGTGGCACCTCCAGAGTTCCGCCGGTGCCCGAGCTAACCGGGGACGGGCGGCGCGGCGGCCGCGGTGGCGATGGACTCCAGCGGGACGCGTAGCCAGTTCGGCCGGTTCCTGGCCTCGTACAGCACCTCGTAGACGGCCTTGTCGAACTCGAACGCCCGTAGCACCACCAGGTGCTTCTCGGGGTCGGCTCCGCCTCCGTCGGCGTACCCCTGACAGAAGGCCTCCCGGTTGTGCCGGGCCCAGGCCCGGGCCGACCATTCCAGGGCGGGGTCGCCCGCGTTGGCGACCAGCAGGTATCCGGCCGCGTAGTCGAAGGAACGCAGCATTCCCGCCACGTCCCGCAACGGGCTGGACAGGCGCTGGCGGTCTCGTACCGGCACGGTGGGCTCGCCCTCGAAGTCGAGCACCACCCATTCGGAGCCGTTCCGGATCACCTGCCCCAGGTGGTAGTCGCCGTGGATGCGCTGTATCGGTAGTGGCTCGTCCACCTCGGAGAAGTCGGCGTAGGCCTCCATCACCAGGGGTGCGTGCTCGGCCAGTTCGGGCACCTCGGCGCTGGCCATCGCCAGGCGCTCGACCATGGCGTCGGCCATCTCGGCCGTCCCCGCGGGTGTGAGCACGTCCGTGGGCAGCGTGCGGGCCAGGGTCTGGTGGACTTCGGCGGTGGTGCGTCCGAGTTGCTTCGCCTCCGTGGTGAACGCGGACTCGCGTCCGCCGCCGGTCTCCTCCAACAACGCGCGTACGTTGGCGGTGGCGAGGACCCATCCGTCGGTGGCCTGAGGGATGTAGGTCTGGAGCATGGCCAGGGTCGTCGGCGTGGAGTGCCCGACCAGGTCGGCCTCTATCCATCCGCACGGTCGTGCCACGTACGGAGATCCGGACAGGGCCATGTTCAGCTCCAGGTCCGGGTTGGTCCCGGGCCAGAGTCTGCGGAAGGTCTTGAGGACGTAGTCCTCTCCGTAGACGAGCGAGGTGTTGGACTGTTCGCCGGTGAGCAGCCGCCCCGTCGACCCGGTGCGGACCCGAGGACCGGGCAGGGTACGGAAACGTACCCTGCCCGAGGGCTCGGCCCCGGTGGGGGCGGCGAACCGCTCCAGCAGCATTCCGGTCAGTTGCGCGTCATGGGCCGCGTCGTAGATCACCCTCGGTCTGCCGCCCGAGATCTGACACACGCCGATGGCGACGCTCGCCAGCTCCGGTGGCAGGGAGCGCGGCGGGCGCGAACCCAGCAGCAGCTGGTAGCGGGAGCTGCGTCCGCGCTGTCCCGCCTGGAGGACGAGGACGCTCAGGTCCGGACCCTCGGGGCGGGCCGAGACCAGCGTGTGCCTGCTCTCCACCCGGATCTGGCGGATGGGGATTCCCTTGCCGGAGAACCAGCGCTGTCGGGGCAGCCAGACGGCCAGGAGTTCTTCGAGTTGGGACATGTCAGAAGAACCTGTTCCCCTTCTCGTCGCCACCCCGGTCCGTGTGCTCGGCCATCAGGCCCGAGGAGCTCGAGACGTGTTCGCGCGCCGTGGAGACGGGTCCGGGCGCACTCGCGTCGAACATGGGGGTGATGTCGATCGGGGTCTCGGCCCCCACCTCCACCGGACGCTCCCCGACGTGCGGCCGGTGCGCCTCCGCGCCCTCCTCGGAGGCGTCGAAGGAGGTGTGCACGCGGATTCCGGCCGCGGGCAGACCGTAGGACGGCGTGCTGTCCCGGTCCGCGTCCGCGTGTTCGGGAGCGGTGGTCGTGGGCAGCTGGAACCAGTAGAAGCCGTGCCCGG
Source organism: uncultured Nocardiopsis sp. (assembly GCA_937957845.1). GTDB lineage: Bacteria > Actinomycetota > Actinomycetes > Streptosporangiales > Streptosporangiaceae > Nocardiopsis. The sequence goes on along the minus strand of CALGOD010001104.1, from coordinate 799 downwards.
GCAGGGTGAGCAGGTACGGCAGTTCACCGATCTCGGGGAAGCGCACGCCTCCCACGCACTCCACCGGATCGACCCCCGCGTACCTGGACAGGTCCAGTTCCACGGGCTGCGGGTACTTCGACAGGTTGTTGACGCAGAGCATGCGGTCGTCACCGTACTCACGGATGAACGCCAACACGCTGGGGTTGGAGGCGTTGAGCTCGGTGAACGCCCCCGTACCGAACACGGGGTGACGCTTGCGGATCTGGATCATGCGCCGTGTCCAGTTGAGCAGTGAGCCGGGGTTGTCGCGCTGGGACTCGACGTTGAGCGCCTGGTAGCCGTAGACGGGGTCCATGATCAGCGGCAGGTACAGCCGGGCCGGGTCTGCCTTGGAGAACCCGGCGTTGCGGTCCGAGCTCCACTGCATGGGTGTGCGTACGGCGTCGCGGTCGCCCAGCCAGATGTTGTCGCCCATGCCGATCTCGTCGCCGTAGTAGAGCACCGGGGAGCCGGGAAGCGACAGCAGTAGCGCGGTGAACAGTTCGATCTGGTTGCGGTCGTTCTCCAGTAGGGGCGCGAGCCGCCTGCGGATCCCCACGTTGGCGCGCATGCGGGGTTCCTTGGCGTACTCGGCGTACATGTAGTCGCGCTCCTCGTCGGTGACCATCTCCAAGGTCAGCTCGTCGTGGTTGCGCAGGAAGATCGCCCATTGACAGTTGCGCGGGATCGGCGGTGTCTGAGCGAGGATCTCCGAGATCGGGAAACGCAGTCCCTGCCGTACCGCCATGAACATGCGTGGCATCAGCGGGAAGTGGAA
>CALGOD010001103.1 GCA_937957845.1 uncultured Nocardiopsis sp. | reverse complement strand
CACCACCCACGTGCCCGTCTGCTCACAGACCACCGAGTCGGCGGACAACCCACCCCGGACGAAAGCACGCATCGCCGCGGCGACCTGACCGGGGTGGGTCTCCACCAGCAGACGACCACCCGGTGCCAACCACCCACGGGCCTGTGCGGCGACCCTGCGCACGACGTCGAGCCCGTCCCCACCACCGTCCAACGCCACCCGCGACTCGTGCTCACGCGCCTCGGCGGGCAACAACGCGATCTCGTCGGTGGGAACGTAGGGCACGTTGGCCACCAGCACGTCCACACGCCCGTACAGGGAACCGGGCAGGGGCGAGAACAGATCCCCCTGATAGACCCGCCCGCCGAAAGGGGCGATGTTACGACGCGCGCAGCGCACACTGGCCGCGTCGATGTCGGCGGCGTGCAGTTCCACCCCCTCGCCTTCGGTGGCGAGCACGGCCCCCAGAGCTCCGGTGCCACAACACAGGTCCACCACCACCGCGCCGGGGCGGGTCAGGGCCAGCGCACGTTCGGCGAGGAACTCCGTACGCGGACGGGGAACGAACACCCCCGGCTCCACCACCAGCCGCAGACCACGAAAACGCGCCCAGCCCAGTATGTGCTCCAAGGGGACACCACCGGCCCGAAGGTCCACCAGACGGGAGAACTCACGCCGAGTGTGCGCGGCGGAGGCGATCAGCTCCGCCTCCTCCTCGGCGAACACACACCCCGCCTGACGCAAACGGGTGACGGCGACCGACAGCGGCGACGATACAGGTGACAAGGGAGCCTTCCAGGATGCCCGGGGGCGCTCCCGCTCCCACCTACCCCCGTACGGGGAAAGCGACCACGAAGGGGAGCACCCGGCCTACGACTGCGGTGATCGGCCCCACCTCCCTGACCTTGACGTGCGGGGGGACAACTATACGCGTCCTGCGCGGCGGTGTCGGGGCGTGCGCAAGGGCGCTGCCCGGCGCGGGTCCCAGGGCCGGGACCGCCTCGGTGGGGGCGCCGAGCGGGTCAAGGTCGCAAAGGCACCCGATCTGGGTGCAAAAGGCCGTACGAAAGCCGTGAAGGCGAGGCCGTGCCCCTTCGAGGTCACCATGGCAGCGGGGGCGCTCGCAGGAGCCGCCCTGACAGGGAAGGCGGTGAGACTACGCGGCCCCATAGCAGTGTTGACGCTGGCGCCCTTCGGCTACGGGATGCTCATGATGGTGGCAGCCGCTCCCGCGGGAAACCTGTGGCCACCGGCGATCGCCGTCTTCGGTTACGCGTTCGTGTCGGCGATGGCCTCCATCGCCTACGTCACCTTCCGCCAGGAGGCGGCACCCCAAAGCGCCACGGGAAGAGTCGCCGCAGCCAGCCGCGCGATCACCGGAGGGGTCTTCTCCCTCAGCGCGGTCGGAGCGGTCCTCCTCACCCTCATGCCCGTCCGCACGGTCATCTGGATCTCGGTGCTGGGGGAAACAGCAAGCGTGTTCATCCTCCTGGTGGCGGGTGGCCTGGCACATGTCCGACGGACACCGACCCCGGACCGACCGATGACGGACCAGACGAGCCGGCACCCCAGGCCGTAGTGCGGCAGAGCGACCGCGGTGGGGATGACCTGCCCCACCGGGGCCCCGCACAGACGGATACCGTAGGCGCGTCGCCTCCCCCCGGCCGGGAAGGCATCGCCTCGACCTCCTTGGCGAAAACCCCGACCTGTTCGGTGAAGTCGCCATGACAGATCGGATGAGCACGCTCGGCCCGCACAAGAGTCCGATACTCCACGGCCCCGGCGGGGATGAGCTCACGCAGGCACACCTGCGGGAACCGGGTGGACGGCCTCTTGGGTGAAGGAGGGCGGGGACGGGCCGCCACGACCGTGTTCCTTCCCTCGACGGCTTCGCCGGGGCCGCACACAACGGTCGTGCCGCCACCGCGTTCGCGGTGGCGGCACGACCGACCACAACCGGCGAACCCCGACTATTCGGGCCAGTCGGAGTTCTTCACGACCTCCACGAAGTCACCGCGGACGAACCCCGGCACATAGTGCGCCAACACGTCGGCCTTGACGTTGCCGAACGTGGTCTCGGGGCGATCCTTGATGCCCTCGGTGAACGCGGCCAGGATCTGCTCCTTGAAGTTCGGCCGGGGGTGGGCCTCCACCACGGCCGCACGCTGTTCATCGGAGACCGCGTGATAACCGATGCCCAGCACGTCCAACTCCACCCCCCGCGTGACCAGGGCGATCTCCGCCCCCATGTGCAGCGGAATCTCCGGAGTGGTGTGCAGGGCGATCGCCGTCCAGACCCGGTCGGCCCCCTCATCGCTCACACCATGGGAGCGCAGGAACCGCCGCGCCTCGTCGGCACCGTCGATCTCGAAACGCTGGTCGGTACGGCGAAACCGCTCGGTCAGCCCCAAATCGTGGAACATCGCCCCGACATACAGCAGCTCCGGATCGAACTCGACCCCCTCCTGCTCCCCACGCAGCGCCGCCCACACGAACACACGCCGGGAATGGTCGAACAACAAAGGTGAGGCCGCCTCCCGGACCAACTCGGTCGCCTCCCGCGCCAGAGCGCTGTCCGGAATCCGCACACCCGCGATCGACTCGCTCATCCATCTCCCCCGTCTTCTCTCTGAACCGTCCGATCCTCAGTGTCACCAGGTGGATACCGTGGCGCCGTGTCCTTTCTGACAGAAAAACCACAGATCCAGACATGACACACCGCGTGGGCTTCAACGTGTTCGACGGGGTGACCATGCTGGACGTCACCGGCCCCGCCGAAGTCCTTCAACAGGTAGACCGTCGCGCCCACCCCTACGACCTGACCCTGCACCCCCCGCAGGGGCCAGGCCCGGACCTCCACCGGAATACCGCTGAGCGGTACCGTGGCGGCAGCCGAAACCGGCCGCTTCGGCACCGTGCTCGTCGCCGGAGGCGACCTCCTGACCGAACACCCCCGGACACAGAACTGCCGGAGGCGACCCGCACCGTGGCCACACGGGTCGCCTCGGGTGTGCACCGGTGCCTTCGTCCTGGCCGGACTCGGCCTGCTGGACGAGCGCCGCGCGACCACCCACCGGCGGCACGCCGCCCTCCCCGGGTACGTGTCCAACCAGACGCCATCCATGTCCAAGACGGGCGGTTCGTCACCTCCGCCGGTATCACCGCGGGCATCGACCTGGCACTGGCCCTGGTCGAGAACGACCACGGAGCCGACACGGCCCGCCACATCGCACGCGAACTGGTGGTCTTCCTCCAACGCCCGGGCGGACAATCACCGTTCACCACCCCAGCCGCACGCAACGACCCGCTGCGCACCCTGATCAACTCCGTCCTGAACGACCCGGCCGGCGACCACGGCCTGCCCTCCATGGCCCGCGCCGCGGCCCTCAGTTCCCGCCATCTGACCCGGCTTTTCCGCGCCGAACCGGGCGCCACCCCCGCCCGTTGGGTCGAGCGGAGCCGTCTGGACCGCGCCCAACAACTCCTCCTGGACGGACACAGCGTCACCTCAGCGGCCCAACACAGCGGATTCGGCAGCGACGAGACCCTCCGCCGCGCCTTTCTCCGCCACCTCGGCATCACCCCCCACCGTCCACCGCCAACGCTTCGCCACCACCGGCACGACGACCACAGGGGCAGAAGACGCCCCACACCCACAGCCTTTGACACCCCTATCCCCGCGAACAACCGCCATGAGCCAGGACGCGAGTGGAACCGTCCCCGGCCAACAGCCGGGCATGGCCGAAAAAGACGCTGAGGCGCCCGCACTGACCGACGACCCCGCCCAGGTCACCGGGCCACCGACAACGGCGGCGAGCCAGAGCTCCTCGTACGACGATCACGGTGCTTTTTCCGCGACCGACAACAGGCAGGACCTGAAACCGCTACGCCCCCAGCGGCCGAGCGCTTACCCACAGGCGCGCAGCCGCAGGCGATATTCCGTGGTCTGCAGGGCCCGGGGCTGTCTACCGTGACCGTCATGGTCCGCTCTTGCCTTGACGCTCTACCGAAGACGCTGCCCACCCCGATGCCCGACGTGTCCCTGCGCCTGCTCACCCCCGCCGATTCCGTCGAATACAGAGTTCTCCTGCACGCCAACCGCGCTCATCTGACTCGCCATGGCGACTTCACCGACCAGGTCGAGGCATCCGCAGGGGAGCTCGAGGAGGCGCTGGCCCACCCCGGGAAGGAACGCGCCTACGGCATACGGTTGCACGACACCTTGGTGGGCCAGGTCAGCATCATCGCCGTCGCCCCGCCCCGTTACAGCCTGGGCTACTGGCTCGCCCGGACCGCCACCGGGCAAGGCCGGGCGAGCGCGGCCTGCGCCGCGCTCATCGAGAGCGCCTCCACCGTCCTTGGCGCCACGGACATCTTCGCCGGCGTCACCCATGGCAACGACCCCAGCGTCGCCTTACTACGCCGACTCGGATTCACTCCTGTCGCGGAGCTCTCCACCTACACCCGGTTTCACCTGCCGCTGACACCCCCACCCGGCGGGGACCACACGTCCCCTGGCCCTCAACGGCGAAACCTCCCCGAAAAACCGTCACCGGGGCGCTCAGTCGGAGGCGGGGACGAGGCCGGTCTGCCCGTGAGTGTCGATGAAGTCGCGCAGCCGGGTGCGCACAGCGGCATACTCCTCAGCTTCCCCGTACTCGGCGGCGTAGCGCAGGGCCTCCTCCAACCAGCCGCGCATGGTCAGTA
>CALGOD010001102.1 GCA_937957845.1 uncultured Nocardiopsis sp. | reverse complement strand
CGACGACCTTAAGGGAGGGCTCGCCTCCGTCCTCGGTCGGAAGGGTGAGGGTGTCACCGACCGACAGGTCCTCGTCGTAGTCCTTCGACACCGCGGTCCGGCCCGGCCCGAGATCGGACAGATCGCCCTCGGCGGTGTCGCTGGTGATGTCGACGCCGATCTCACCGCCGGTGTAGGTGAAGACGGGGAGCATCCGCTGGTCGTCGAACTCCGCCGCGGTACTGCGCGCACCGATGACCTTTCCCAGGGACTCCTGGGCCTCCAACGCCTCACGGACCTCTGACGGGACGGTCCCGATCTCCGGGGGGCCGTCCCCTCCACCGGTGGAGGCCTCCTCGGCGGGTGTGTCCTCGGCCGCGGCGTCGTCGGAGGTCGCGGACCCGACCTCGTCCGGGGCGTTCGCCGGATCCTCGGTGCCCTCGTCGGAGAGCGCGGCCCCCTCGGTGTCGTCCGCCGGGAGCTCCTCCGTGTCGGCGGGGTCCTGTCCGCCGCCGGCGGGATCGTCCAGGGCGAACTGTGGGGAGATCTGGTAGTCCATCGGGAACTGCTCGTCGAGCTGCTTGGTCAGGGTCGTCTCCAGGGAGGCGCTGACCACCGAGTAACCCGTGATGAGCGTCGCGCCCACGGTCAACGCGATCATGGCGGTGGCCGCGCGACGCGGGCTGCGGGTGGAGTTGTCCACCGCCAGCATGCTCGGCACACCCACCTTCCGCAGGGGGACACCGACCACGCGCACGATGCCGCGCACCAGTAGGGGACCCAGCACCACCACGCCCACGAAGGCGATCAGCGCGGCGGCGGTCACGACGATCGGGCCGGTCTGGCTCGGTCCCGACATCCGGGTGAGCCCCACCATGACGGCCGAGACCGCGAAGGCCGCCACACCGAGGACGACACGGATCCAGCCCGTGCCCTTCTCCAGACCGGAGGCGGTGGCGCTGGTGCGCAGCGCGGCCAGCGGTGCCACCCGGGTGGCGCGCGTGGCCGGGACCAGGGCGGAGAACACCGTCACCACGGTGCCCACGACCAGGCCGGTCGCGACCGCGGAGGGAGTGACCACGACGGAGAAGGAGTCGCCCATGCCGAGGAGGGGACCGCCGAAGGACGCACCGGCCGTACCGATGCCCACCCCGGCCAGCACGCCCAGGGCGGAGGCGACCAGGCCCACCACCGACGACTCGATCAACACCGACCGGAAGACCTGACCGCGCTTGGCCCCCACACAGCGCAGCAGTGCCAACTCGCGCTGACGCTGGGCGATGAGGATGGCGAAGGTGTTGTAGATGACGATTCCGGCGACGAACATCGCGATGAGGGCGAACAGCATCAGCGCGGTACGCATCATCTCGGTGTCGCCGCCCGCGCTCTCGGCCATGGCCAGACCGAACTCCTCACCGGTCTGCACCTTGGCCTGGGAGCCGAGGACCGCCGCCACGGCCTCGGCCGCCTCCTCGTCGGTGAAGCCTTCGGCGGCGAGTACGTCGATCTCGGAGTAGGCGGACAGGCCGGTCATCTCCCGGACCGTGTCGGGGTCGAAGACGACGGCGCCCCCGAAGGTGTAGGACGGGTCCACCCCGAACTCGACCAGGCCGGTGACGGTGAACTCGTGTTCGTTCTCCTCGGGGTCGAGCACGGTCACCGTGTCACCGACCGCGAAGCCGGTCTGGTCGGCGGTGGAGGTGGCCAGGGCGATCTCCTCGCCGGTGGAGGGCAGCGACCCCTCCTCGGCGGAGAACCGGTTGGGTTCTCCCAGGGAGAGGGCCGCGGGCGGCATGAAACCGAACGCGCGACCCTCCGCGTCCAGGAGCACGGCCTGGCCCCGGACGGTCCCGTCGGCGGCGTCGACCTCGGGCAGCTCCCGAATCCGTTCGAGCTGTTCCTCGGTGAACGGGACCGGTTCCGTGGGCTCACCGTCCTGGGGGTCGGGGGCCTCGGGGCTCGCGATGGCGTCGACGCTGGTGGCCGCACCGATGACGGACTTCTCGTAGCCGGCGTTCAGGGTGTCGGCGAAGACCATCGTGCCCGAGACGAACATGACCCCGAGCAGGATCGCCAACACGGTGGTGACGTACCGGGACTTGTGCAGCCTCAGCCCGGCGAGTGTGGTGCGCAGCATGTTCCTAGGCCTCTTCCAGCTTCAGCAGGCGGGTGGAGACCAGTTCGGCGGTGGGATCGGAGACCTCGTCCACCAGCCGGCCGTCGCGCAGGAAGACCACACGGTCGGCGTAGGAGGCGGCGACGGGGTCGTGGGTGACCATGACGATGGTCTGGTTCAGGCTGCGGGCCGAGTCGCGCAGGAAACGCAGCACCTCGGTGCCCGAGCGCGAGTCCAGGTTGCCGGTGGGTTCGTCGGCGTAGACCACCTCGGGTGCGTTGAGCAGGGCACGGGCCACGGCCACGCGCTGTTGCTGGCCGCCGGAGAGCTTGGCGGGCAGGTGGCTCAGGCGGTCGCGCAGTCCGACCACGTCGATGATGTGGTCGAAGCGCTGCTTGTCCACACGGCGCCGGGCGATCTGTGAGGGCAGCAGGATGTTCTGCTCGGCGGTGAGCATCGGCAGCAGGTTGAACGACTGGAAGATGAACCCGATCCGGTCGCGGCGCAGCAGCGTCAGTTCGGCGTCGCGCAGCCCCGTGATCTGGGTGCGGCCCAGATGCACGGTTCCGGAGGTGGGCACGTCCAGGCCGGCCAGGCAGTGCATCAGGGTGGACTTGCCCGAGCCGGAGGGGCCCATGATCGCGGTGAAGGCGCCCCGGTGGAACTCCACGTCCACACCGGCCAGGGCGTGGACCTGGTTGCCACCGGTGTCGTAGACCTTGGTGAGGCCGCGGGCGACCACCACGGGTGGTGAGGCGACCTCGGGGGCGGATTTCACAGGGGACTCGGTCACAACGAACAGCTCCAAGGGGTTCGGGGATGGGATGGTGCCGTGTGCCGGGACGGACCTCCTCCGTTCCGGCACGTGACCACGCTAGGCCCGCGCACCCCGCCGCCACCTCCCCCTCGTGACCGATTCCGGGGGTGGCCAAAGGAAACCCGAAAGGCCGTTCCACGACTCCTTGGTGGGGGTCCGGCACCGACTTTCGTCGGGGTCGGAACGGTCACCGTGCGTGAGGGGGAAGAAAAAAGGTGCTCTGAGCTGGGATCACGCGGGCTCGGGAGGTCTCTCGGGCGCGGGTGCTCCCGAGCGCGCACGGAAGGAGCGCGGGGAGGACCACCGTAGACTCCGCCCCATGAAGAGCTGGGTGGAGGCCCGGGGCCGAGCCTTGGGATCCCTGTGGAAC
>CALGOD010001101.1 GCA_937957845.1 uncultured Nocardiopsis sp. | reverse complement strand
GGAGCAGTTTGCCCGGCTCCTCCACGAACACCGCGACGTAGGTGTAGCCGAGCACACTGTAGGGGTCGACACCGAGAAGCCGGGCCACGGCCGCTTCGACAAGGGCGAGGGGCCACGACAGCAGCGCGCCGACCGCGACCACACGCAGGAGGGTGGCGAAGGAGACGGTTCGGGAGCGCGCCGGCCAGGCCAGTTGGAACAGCAGCACGAAGACGGCGACCAGGGCGGTCGGTACGGCGCCCAGAGCGGGGACGACCAGGGGTGCGAGGAGCAGGGCCGCCACCATGAGCCACCCCCAGGCCCCGCGCAGGGCGCGGAGGAAGCGGATCGTGCGCGCGGAGCGTTCACGGGCGCGGTCGACCCCACGCGACAGGCGTTCGGCCAGGTCGGGGCCCGGACCACGAGGAGCGCGGGCGTGGCGGGCGCCGGGCTCGGCGCATCGGTAGAGCTGGGCCGCGCGGGTGAGCACGGCACCACCCTCGGCGCGGGCGCGGGCGCCGAAGTGGGCACGGGCCTGGGGGATGTCCGCGCCGACGAGTTCGCGGACGAAGTCGGCGGGACCGGCGGCGACGGTGAGTTCGTCGGCGGTGACCAGGACCGCCGCGGAGAAGTCCTCGACGCAGACCAGGAAGTCGGTGGGCGTGGGCCCCCACCCGCGGATGAGGTCGATGAGCGTGTCGGTGTCGAGCGGGACCTCGGTGACGGGATCGTAGGAGAACTCGGCCCTGGTCCGGCAGACCAGGAGCCGGTCGACGCCCATGGCCCGTCCCGCGGCGACGATCGCGCGGATGAGGTTGCGGTCGCGCGGCACGAGGAAGGGCGTGGTGACCTTGCCGTCGATCCTGATCCAGTGGGGATCGAACTCGGTCGCTCCGGCACAGACGCGCAGCACGAGGTCCCGTGCGAGCATGGCCTGTTCTTCCATGGGGTTTCCTCGTGCCTTGCGGGGGGCGAACACGTGAGGCCGTCTCGTCGCCTCCGGACGGTCCGGCCCCGACCGAGCATAACGGTGGCACCCTCACTCGGACGAGGGCGCGGCCCCGGAGGCTTCCGCCGTCTCCCTGGAGGGGCGGGGACCGGCGCCGAAGGCGTCGGCGCACA
>CALGOD010001100.1 GCA_937957845.1 uncultured Nocardiopsis sp. | reverse complement strand
ACGCCCTGTGCTCGCCGGGGTGCGGTTCCAGATGTGGAATTCAGCGCCGGCACCTTGTACCGGTGAACCGCGAGGAACCCTGCCTGACAGGTCACGCGGTCGCCAGGCGCCGGGTGCGCTGGTGGCCGCCCCGGTTCTGCGCCGGGTCCGGTCCGACCCGGGACACTAGAATGAGCTGATCGGAACGTTTCAGGGGTGACCGCGCCCGGGCGCGGGTGTGACGTCCGAGACGATATGAGGATGAGTCATACGTGAACGGAAAACGCGCTGTAGGGGGTGGCTCCGAGGGTGCTCTCGCGGAGGCGTTCTCCCACGCTCCCGAGCCCATGGTGCTCGCCTTGGCCGACGGCGCGATCTGGCACGCCAACCTGGCCTTCACCGAACTCGTGGATCTGGACGAGGCCGATCTCGTCGGACGGGCATGGTACGACCTCCTCGATGACAACGACGTCCAACGCGGTTCACGCGCCCACGAACAGGCACTCTCCGGTGCTCGGGGACGCCGCGTCCGTCTACGGTTGCGGGCGGCGGACAAGGCCGCCCATCTGGTGGAGGCCCGACTGCGTCCCCTGCCGGGAGGGGAGGGGGCGCGCGTGGTCGTGCTGCTGCACGTCCTCTCCTCGGAGGAGACCGACCTGCGCGTGGTCAGCGAACTGCGCACCGACAACTCCGACTCCGTCATGTGGAGTCTGGACCTGAGTACCGGGATGATGCGCGAGCTCTTCGGCCCCACCCCGTTGGGCGCTCTTCTGGCCGGAGAGGACCGCGAACTCGAACGCATCCTGGAGCGGGTCCACCCCGACGACATCACGCGCGTGCGGGACGCCATGTCCGCCTCCTTCGCCGGGCGCGACTACGAACAGCGCCTGCGCGTCTTCGACCGTCTGGGTGACGAGCGCTCCCTGCACGTGCGAGCCCGCTACGTGCCGGGGGATCCCGACCGGCTCGTCGGCATCATCGATGACGTCACCGAGCACGTCCAGCTCGTGCGCCGTCTGGCCGACCGCCGCCGCACCGAAGCGGAGCACGGCCGCCTGGTCACCGAGCTGTCCTCCAAACTCGTCTCCGCCACCACCGTCGACAAGGTCATGGACCTGCTCAGCGAGGAGTTCCTGCCTATATTCGGTGGTCTGTACGCCATCGCCCTTTACGTCGAGGACGGACTGCTGCGCAGTTCACCCAGTGCCCGTTCCCGGGGCGGCAACATCGACCAGATCGACGGTCGCCGCGCCGACGACACCGACTTCCCCATGGGCGCGGTCATCCAGGACCGCCAACCCCGCTTCTTCGAGAGCCGTGCCGAGATCATCAGCCGTTTTCCCTCGGCGGTCGAGCTCATGCGCCAGGTACGCGGCCAGGCCTGGGCCACCGTGCCGATCTTCGGGGACGGCAAGGTGGCCTTGGGCGTGTGGCAGATGGTGTGGGACCGCCCCCATCACGCCGGCCGCGACGAACGCGCACTGATGCTCACCTTCGCCGGTCTCGCCGGTCAGGCCCTGCAGCGCATCAAGACCCAACAGGCCGAACTCGAACTGGCCGACGCCGTGCAGCGACGGATGCTGCCCCGGCAGGTGGCCAGCTTCCCCGACATGGACATCGCCACCAAGTACCTGCCCTCCCGTGCCGAGTGGCGTATCTGCGGTGACTTCTACGACGTCATCGAACTGCCCGAGAACAAGGTCGGCCTCCTGGTCGGTGACGTACAGGGGCACGGTGTGGAGGCCGCCGCGGCCATGGGGCAGATCCGTCTGGCCTTCCGCGCCTACGCCACCGACCAGTCCG
>CALGOD010001099.1 GCA_937957845.1 uncultured Nocardiopsis sp. | reverse complement strand
CGCGGCCGAGTGCGGGCCCCTGTGTGAAGTCGGCGGTGCCGCGCGCGACCTTGCGACTCAGCAGTCCCGGGGCCCGGGGCAGGTCGCCGACCACGCCGACGTCGACCACGGTGATCTCGGCACCGACCTGGGCGGCGAAGGCGTTGACGACCGCCCCGCCCGACAGGAAGTTGTGCACCATCTGCGTGGTGACCTCCTGAGGCCAGGCCGTCACACCCTGGGCGTGGACCCCGTGGTCGCCGGCGAACACCGCGACGGAGGCGGGCTCGGGGATGGGCGGAGGGCACTCACCGGCCAGTCCGGCGAGTTGGGCCGAGACCTCCTCCAGGACTCCGAGGGAACCGGGTGGCTTGGTCATGCGGTTCTGGCGGTCCCTGGCCTGCTCCACCGCACGGGTGTCCAGCGCTCCGATGGCGGTGATGATCTCCTCCAGCAGGCTCGTGGGCTCCTGGCCGGGCAGTCCTCGGCGACCGTAACGGTCATGGTGCACCGTCCAGGACAGGGGGCGTTCCCGGGCCCGGGCGGAGAGGCCGGGTTCGGGATCGGCGGGGAACTCCTCGACGTGGCCGACGCACAGGTAGGCGACCACGTCCAGGTGGGAGGGGAGTTCGAGGGCGTCGGCGAGATCGCGCCCGTCGACGGAGGTGATCCGGCCCACGCCCAGGCCCTCGGCGCGCGCGGCGAGCCAGAGGTTCTCCACCGCGAGCGCCGCGGAGTGCGACGCGGCGGTGGGCCCGGCGTGGCGGCCCGAGGCGCGCCATCCCCCGCGAGTGGGGTCGACAGTGACGACGATGTTGAGCGGCGCGTCGAGGATCGCCCGGGCCTCGAAGGCCGGGTCGACATGACCCCCTACTCCGGACGGGGCTCGGGTGCGGCCGCCGGGGCCGCCTCCGACGAGGTCGCTGACGCGTGCGCGCACCCGGGAATCGTTGATCACGAGGAAGTCCCAGGGCTGGGAGCGCCCGGCCCTGGGCGCCTGGTGGGCGGCCTCCAGGACGCGGGTGAGCACGTCGTGGGGGACCTCCTCGGACCGGAAACCCGTCAGGACGTCGCGGCTTTCCCGGATGGCCCGGTAGACGGCGGCGCGTTCGGCCTCACCGTAGGAGTGGTCGGGCCGGGTTCGGGGCCCGACATGGGGTGCCGCGGGTGTGTCCCGGGGATCCGCTCCGGATCGCACCGGCGCCGTCCGGTCAGCGGGGTGCGGTTCGACGCGGGGGGCCGCTGCGTGGTGTGCGTGCATGTTCTGCTCTGCTCCGGCGGTCACGGAACGGGGGTCCGCGCCTACGTGGTCGGTGCTCGCCGGCTCCGTGTCGGGAGCGGTCCCCCGCGCCTTCGTGGCGTCCTCGGCGGGCTCGTCGTGGACGGAAGGGGGATCGGGCGTCACCGGGGAGGGATCCTGCCCCGGCGCGGGATCACTCGGAGGTGGGGATTCGGTTCGACCCCGGAACGGGTTGGCCGACGTGTCCCGCGCACGAAGCCGTCTGACCTCGGTACCGCGTCCGCTCTCGGGCAGACCGTCGAGCAGCCCTCCGAGGTAGGGCTGCGCGCCCAGGGCGGTGCCGTCGTCCTGTCCACGGGAAGGTCCGTGTCCGTTCCCCTCGGCACGCCGGACGTCCTCGCGGTCATCCTTGCTCATGATCGCTCCCCCGAAAGAGGTGTCCGGACAGGCCCGTGTGATCTGGTTCGACCGCTCAAGCGTAGTCCGTGGTCCTCATGACGTTCACCCAGGTCCCCGAACTCCGAGGCCCAGTTTCGGGGACGTTCCGCCGCTCCCCCGACCGTCCTCCACTGTGCCAGAGTCCGGGCGGACCCATGGAAGGTACGCGAAGGTCCGCCGCCCCGCGGCGTGGGTCCGGGGAGGCCCCGCCGACCGGGTCGGCGCCTCCGACGAACCGCGGTGGAAAGCGGGCGCCCGACCGGGGCCGGACGTATCGTGAGCGCAACCGGCCCGAGGGGAGAAGGCGTGACCAGCATCCAGGGCGGACCGATCCTGCCGTCCGTGATCCTGCAGACCGAGCACCTGCGGCTGCGCGCCTTCGTCGAGGACGACATCGACGACGTGTACGCCTCCTGTACCGACGCCGAACTCCAGCGTTGGATCCCCCTCCCCTCTCCGGGCGCGGTCTACACCCGTGAGGACGCCCGTATGTGGTGCCGCGAACTCGCTCCGGGCATACGCATCGGCGGCGAGGGACAGCAGTGGGCCATGGTGGAGCGCGACAGCGGACGACTCGTGGGTGCGGTGGGCCTGGTCCGTATCGTGTGGCCGGCGATGACGACAGAGATCGGCTACTGGGTCTCACCGTGGGGCCGCGGCCGCGGGTACGCGACCGAGGCCTCCGTCGCGGTCTCCCGCTGGGCGATCGAGTACGGCTTCCTGCGGGTGGAGATCAAGGCGGCCACGGGAAACACCGGGTCGCGCCGGGTCGCGGAGCGGGCCGGGTTCACCTTCGAGGGCGTCGAACGCAGCGCGATGCCACTGCACGAGGGTCGGACCGACCTGGCCGTCTACAGCCTCCTGCCCGGTGACCTGGCCTGATCCGGCGGCCCGCTCCTTCAGCCCCGAACCCGGGAGAGCATCCACGCACCGGTCGCCGTGTCGTGACGCAGTTCGTAGACCCCCTGGGAACACGCCGTACCGGCCTCCACCCTCCAGTGCCTGCGTTCGGGCACCTGGGACTCGTGTGCGGGCGACCAGTCCATGCGCAGGGTGACCCAGTGGTCGAGGATCCTGCGCACCCCGTACACCCTGCCGTCCCATGTGAACCGGGTCGGTCGCCCGTCGTCCTCGACGACGGTGACCCGCACCCCGTAATCCCACCCCACGACACTTCCCCTCAGCATCATCCGCCTCCTGAACGGTCCGGCACACACCGACGGGACACCCACCCGCGGGGAAGAAGCGAACAGGTGTTCGAACTCGTGGTCTCACTCTAGCGAAGAAGAGCGCCTCGGGGGAACCGTTTCG
>CALGOD010001098.1 GCA_937957845.1 uncultured Nocardiopsis sp. | reverse complement strand
GCTCGTTCAGCTGCTCATGCGTTTTTATGAACCGACTAGCGGCGCAATTTTCATGGTCTGCACCGATCCGCGGTGGCGCCCCGAGCCGTGGTCTAGCCCGCCCGAGGAAGAGGCCGCCCGAGGAAGAGCCCGCTCGGTGGGATCGGAGCACGCGCCGACCACCGCCCCCGAACGAGGGCCGTGCCCTCGGCGTCGATGTGGACCGTACGAGGCGACGCGGGAACGAAGGGCGTCCGCTCCCAACCTCCACCCGCTGTGAAGAGGTACCGGACAGCACCTAATCTGGAGCACGGAACCATCCGAGAGCAGCAGGAGCAGCATGTCCACGCCCGAGCCGCCGCGCAAGGCGGAGACGACCGACCTGCCCGAGCCCGGTGAGGTGGCCGGCTCCGACCCATGGGAGCAGATGCCCGACGACGCCCTCAACCGGCCGAACCTCGACCGGGACGACGACGCGGGCTCTTCGCCCGCCACACGGCCGGACACACCGTCCTCCGGCGGGGAGGGGGGCACCTCCCCCGGAGCGGACTCCGGCGCCGTCTCCTCCACGAGCCGGATGGACTTCCTGCCCAGCCCGGTGTTCGTCCTCCTGGTGGGTCTGACCGGTTTCGCGGGCTGGCTGTCGTGGCGGGCCGTCGAGCTGGAATGGGTCGCCGACAGCACCAACGTCACCCCACTGATCCCACCGCTGCTCATCCTGCTCGGTTGGATCGTCTCTCTGACCGTCCACGAGTTCGCGCACGCCCTCGCCGCCTACCTGGCGGGCGACCGCTCCCTGCGTGGTAGTGCCTACCTGCGACTGAACCCGTTCGCCTACCGGCAGGCCTTCGCCGGTCTGGTACTGCCCTCGGCCTATCTCGGTCTGGGGGCCTTCGGTATGACCGGCCCGCCCACCTACGTGGACTGGGAGCGGATCCCCTCCCGTCCCCACCGCGCCCTGGTGGCGCTCGCGGGGCCATTGGCCGGCCTGGTGATGGCGGCCGCCCTCGCCATCACCGTGTCGATTCTGGTGCCCCCCGGCAATGACACCACCAACTGGGCCATCTCGGCCATGGCCTTCCTGTGTTTCGCCAACCTGACCTCGGCCCTGATCAACCTGCTGCCGATCCCGGGGCTGGACGGTTTCGAGGTTCTGGCCGCCTGCACGCGCGCCTCCTGGATCCCGACCGCACGGAGGAACGCCCTGTTCGGCTCGGTCGCGGTGTTCGCCGTCCTGTGGTTCCCCGGCCTCAACGACGCATTGGTCGACCTGGTCTACGCCCTGTTCAACCTGGTGCTGCCCAACCCGGTGTTCAGCGGGATCGCCTTCTACGGCGAGCTACTGCTGCAGTTCTGGTCCTGAGCGTCGACCGCGCGGCACCTGCCGGTGCACTCCTGCGGCGTTCTTCCGGTCAGCCCCCGGACACCGGGGCCGCGGGCGGCCGGGGCGCCGCGAGGGAGACCGTCCAACCGCGGATGACCGCGAGCATCAGCACCAGCATCGACCCGAACAGGTAGGCGTTGTGCATCAGGTGGTTGGTGAGCACCAGGTTCCCACCGGAGACGTAGCCGATCAGGGCGACCGTCGCGGCCAGGTAGCCGACCGCGAAGGCGACGGCGGCGGAGGGACGTCGGCTTCCCCATGCGCACAGGCGACAGGCGCAGTACAGCAGCACCAGGAAGACCACCAGTCCGGCGACCGCCAGCACCGGGACGGGCATCCCCGCCCCCCAGTACCGGGTCAGCCAGCCCGCGCCGAAGGTGCAGAACATCCCCACCGCCGCGCCGAGCGGTACCAGCACCACGAGGGTGGCCGCGGTCAGCCGCGGTGACAGGGGTGCCCGGGGTCATTCTTCGGGCGCGGCGGTCTCAGGTGTGCTCACAGCCAACGAGGGTAGACGGTCCCTCCCACCGGTCGTGATCAAAGTCCCGCGAACAGGTCGTTCTCGTACTCGCCCGGCCGGGTACGGGGAGCCGAGCCCGCCAGCAGGGTGAAGTACTCGACGGCGTCGATCTCCTGCGCGATGCCGTTGGACAGGGCGAAACGTTCCCCCTCCACGGTGATCTGGGTGGCGTGGGAGCGCATCGCCAGGGCCTTGGCCGCCCAGTGTTCGGTGGCGTCCACGCGGGTGGTCACCATCGTGTCGGGGGTGCCCCGTGCGATGTCGGACACACGTGTGGGCGGAGTGAAGGGACCGGACTCCTCGTTCAGTCGCGCGATGGACTCCTCGATGCGCGATATGGGCTGAGCGATCGCGTAGAGCTTGCGCACCTGCCAGGGCGCGCCGGGCATGGACCGTTCCGCGGCGCGCTGGAAGGCCCGACGGGTGACCCTGTGCGCCTGGATGTGATCGGGATGCCCGTAGCCTCCGTACTCGTCGTAGCCGACCAGTACGTGCGGCCGCACCTCGCGGATGA
>CALGOD010001097.1 GCA_937957845.1 uncultured Nocardiopsis sp. | reverse complement strand
TTCTCCGTGGTGCCCGTGGTCACCGACGCCCTGCTGCTGCACGACTACACCCGCAGGCACCCCAGGGCGTTCACCCGTGAGGAACAACGGGCGGTGTCCGGCTTCCTGCGTTGGGAGAGCATCGGTCGCCTGGCCGAGGAGGCGGTCCGTGTCGACCCACGGGGGGAGTGCCCCTCCCGGCTACCGCGGGAGGAGCGCTACCACCCGGTGGAGAACCCCGACGGTGCTCGCTGTGAGGTCTACGCGCACACCGTCAACGTGTACGGCCTCGACCCGGCCACCGGGCTGCCCCGGCGGCCCTTGGACAACGTCGGCGTCCAGTACGGGCTGGGGGCCCTGCTGGACGGCCGGATCGACGTCGACCGGTTCCTACACCTGAACGAGCACATCGGCGGTCTGGACGCCGACGGGCGGGTGGTGGCGGAGCGCATGGTGGCCGACTCGCGGGCCACGGTCGCCGCCTACCGCACCGGACGTCTGCTCAACGGCGGCGGCGGACTGGCCGACATCCCCGTCGTGGACTACCGCTTCTACGAGGACGACTCCGAGGGCGGCGACCTCCACATGCGTTACCACTCCTTCTCCGTGCGCGAGCGGCTGCGGGCGGCCAACGGCACCGTGGACAACCACGTCATGTTGGTGGAGGAACGCGGCCGAGGTGGGTTCTCCGCCTCCGCTCCCGTGGCGGGACGGGCCCTGGAGGAACTCGACGCGTGGGTGAGCGGCCTGCGCGAACGACAGCGCGCCGCTCCCGAACGTGCCACCATCGACCACCTCCGTACCACCCGCCCGGAGTGGCTCGTCGACTCCTGTTGGGTGGGTTCGGCACCGCCACGACGTGTCGTCACCGAGCAGCGCCCGCTCATCACCGGTCAGGGGGACCGGTGCGCCGACGCCTACCCCGTGCACACCTCGCCCCGGATCGTCGCCGGAGCCCCTCTGAGCTCGGACGTCGTCAAGTGCCCTCTGACGCCCTTCGACGCCGACGCCCACCCCGCCGACTTCACCGAAGAGCAGGCCGAACGGGCACGGGAGGTCTTCTCCGAGGGGGTGTGCGACTGGTCGGTGTCCGGTGTGGGTCAGCAGGGACCGGCCGGCACTTGGTTGCGGTTCTGAATCGTTCTGACCTGGGACGCAACCGGACCCGCCCCCGCTGCGTCCCACCAGGGCCGGTCAGCACGATTAGGGGAGGACCCGTGGGCCTGTTCGACGCCCTGCGCAACGAGCTCATCGACATCATCGAGTGGACGGACGACAGTCGCGACACCATCGTGTGGCGCTTTCCCCGCCACGACAACGAGATCAAGATGGGCGCCCAGCTCATCGTGCGCGAGTCCCAGGTCGCGGTGTTCGTCAACGAGGGCCGTATCGCCGACGTCTTCGCGCCCGGCACTTACACGTTGGAGACACGCAACATCCCGATCCTGACCACGCTGAAGGGGTGGAAGTACGGCTTCGACTCCCCCTTCAAGGCCGAGGTCTACTTCGTGAACACGAGGCAGTTCACGGACTTCAAGTGGGGCACCAAGAACCCGATCATGCTGCGCGACCCGGAGTTCGGCGCGGTGCGCCTGCGTGCCTTCGGCGGCTTCGCGGCGCGGGTGGTGGATCCGCCGCTCTTCCTCTCCGAGCTCGTGGGCACCGACCCGCAGTTCCGTACGGAGGAGATCGAGAACTACCTGCGACAGATGATCGTCAGCCGGTTGGGCAGCGCCCTGGCCACCGCCGCACGTGACATCCCCGTCCTGGACCTGGCCGGTCACCAGCACGACCTCGGGGTGCGGCTGGCCTCCGCTCTGAGCGCCGACATGGCCTCGGTGGGCCTGCAGATCCCCCAGTTCAACATCGAGAACATCTCCCTTCCCCCCGAGGTGGAGAAGGCGTTGGACAAGCGCACCCAGATGGGCGTGCTGGGCGACATGGACAAGTACACCAAGTTCCAGACCGCGAACGCCATCGGTGAGGCCGCCTCGACCCCTGGTAGCGGTATGGGCGAGGCCATGGGCATGGGGATGGGTCTGGCCGCCGCACAGCAGATGGCGCAGAACATGAACCCTCACCAGGCTCATCCGCACCAGCAGGCCGCCCCCCATCCGCAGGCGCACCAGCAGCCGCAGCAGGCCGGCCCGCCGCCGATGCCCCAACAGGTGCAGTGGTTCGTGGGGATCAACGGTCAACAGAGCGGCCCCTTCGACCAGTCCCACCTGGCCCAGCAGGTGGCATCCGGTCATCTCACCCGCACCAGTCTGGTGTGGAGGAACGGGATGGCGCAGTGGACGCAGGCCGACCAGGTCCCCGAGCTCGCTGCGCTGTTCTCCGCCACCCCGCCCCCCGTGCCGGCCGCCGGACCCGGCGGCCCCCCCCCCCCCCTGGCCGGGAAGAGCGCCCGACGACCC
>CALGOD010001096.1 GCA_937957845.1 uncultured Nocardiopsis sp. | reverse complement strand
CTGGAGGGAGACCGCCGACCAGGTCACGACCGACCTGGGGGCCATCACCACCGCCCGTGCCGAGGCCGTCGTCACCGAGGTCGAGGACGCCAGTTCCTGGATGCTCACCCTCGCCGTGGGAGGCGGCATCCTGTCCCTGTTCGCGGGCACCCTCGCCTACGGCGTGGCCGCCCGTTCGGCCGGTCGGCTCACCTACCGACTCGCCCAACTGCGTGCCGACACCCTGGGCACCGCGCGCAGCGACCTGCCCCGTATCGTGCGCCGTCTGGAGGCGGGGGAGCACGTCGACCTCGACACCGAGATGAAGCGGCTCGACCACGGCGACGACGAGGTCGGCCAGGTGGCCGACGCCTTCAACATCGCCCAGCGCACCGCGGTGGGGGCCGCGGTGAAGCAGGCCGACATGCGGGCGGGGGTCAACCGGGTCTTCCTCGGCATCGCCCATCGCCACCAGTCACTGCTCCAACGCCAACTCCAACTGCTGGACCGTGTCGAACGCGAGGAGGACGACCCCGACCTGCTGGAGAGCCTCTTCCAACTCGACCACCTGGCGACCAGGGGGCGCCGTCACGCCGAGAACCTCATCATCCTGGGCGGTGCCCAGCCGGGGCGTCGCTGGCGCCACCCGGTCCCGCTCATGGACATCCTGCGCGGTGCCGTCTCCGAGACCGAGGAGTACGCAAGGGTCCGGTTGGCCTCGGTCCCCGAACTGTCGCTGGCCGGATCCGCCGTCGCCGACGTCATCCACCTCCTCGCCGAGCTCGTGGAGAACGCCACCGCCTACTCGCCGCCGCACACCGAGGTGACCATCTCCTGTGAGTCCGTGCCAAGGGGAGTGGCGGTGGAGATCGAGGACCGCGGTCTGGGGATGACCGAGGAGGTACTGGCCGACTCCAACAGGACTCTCAGCGAGGCTCCGGAGTTCGACATGATGACGCCCGGAGCGGACTCGCGTCTGGGGTTGTTCGTGGTCGCCCGTCTGGCGGTCAAGCACGACATCCGGGTGCAGTTGCGACACTCGCCCTACGGGGGGACCCGTGCCGTGGTGCTCCTCCCCAACGCGCTCATCGCCTCCTCCGCCCCGGAGCGCTCCCACATCGCACTCACGCAGGGCGTGCCCTGCACGCCACGGGATCCGGCGGAGGAGAGGGAGCGCGCCGACCTGCTCGCCGTGGGGGAGACGCCCCGCACCACACGTCCCGTTCTGCGCCCGGTGCCACGGTACGGCGACGACCGACACAACGGGGTCGAACGTTCGGACCGGGACGCCCCTCTGCTGCGCCGGGTTCCCCCGCCCTCCCCCGAATCGGCCTCCGCGCCGACGGAGCAGAGCGGCCCCTCCGGAGCCGACGCTCGGGACGACCGCGTCGGGCCCGGGGCGGACCGCCCTCGACTGCCCAGGCGCCGGCGCCAGGCCAACCTCGCCCCCCAACTCAGGACCGAACCCGCCCCAGGGCGGAAGGAATCCGTCCCTTCGGGCCCCGCCGAGCGGAGTCCCGAACAGGCACGGCGGATGATGAACGCCTTCAGTGCCGGAACCCGGCGCGGGCGAGCCGCGGGCATCGACGCCGACACCGGCGATGGCGTGCGTGAACACAGCAGTGACGGTCAGGTCGGCGCGAGCGCCGACGATCACACGGGAGAGAGCGACTGACATGGTGGGCAAGAGCAAGGCCGCGGACAATCTGGACTGGCTCCTGGACGACCTGGTCGACCGAGTGGTGGGGGCCGAACACGCGGTCGTGCTGTCGGCCGATGGTCTGCTGCTCGGAGGTTCACGGGGTCTGGCACCCCAGGACGCCGAACACCTGTCGGCCCTGGCCTCGGCCTTCCAGAGCCTGGCGAGGGGAACGGGACGGCACTTCGGTGGGGGAGACGTCCGGCAGACAGTGGTGGAGATGGAGCATTCCTACCTTTTCGTCACGGCTGCGGGGGCGGGGGCCTGCCTGGCGGTGCTGGCGACGGAGGACGCCGACGTCGGGCTCGTCGCCTACGAGATGAACCTGCGGGTCAAGAGGGTGGGCCAGTTCCTGACCGCCGCACCGCGCCAGCCGGGCCCGCTCACAGTCGCGGGGAGGACCGGTTCGTGAACACGTCGGGAGACAGGCACGGAGCGGGCCCGCCTCACGCAGTGGCGGCGGAGCGGGGCCGGGAGCCGGCACAGAGAGGCCGGACGGAGACATGGCATCGGGGCGGGGAGCACCCGACGTCCGAGGGCCCCTCCTCGGGGGTCGCGCTCGGTGAGACCTCGGCGGGTCCGTTGGTACGTCCCTACACCATGACGCGAGGGCGTACCCGACCCTCCACCGGACCACGTCTGGACCTGGTCACCATCGTGGTCGCCGCGCGCACCCAGGGGGATCCGAGCCGCGAACCCGAGCACGAGGCGATCCTACGCCTGTGCCGCAGACCGATATCGGTTGCGGAGATCTCCGCCCGGCTCGACATCCCCCTCACCGTGGTCCGGGTCCTGTTGGGGGACCTGCTCGCCGAGGGGGACGTGCGCACGCGGGCGACCATGACACGGCTTCCCGAGAAGAAAGTACTTCAGGCGGTACTCGATGGCATCCGCAGACTCTGACGTCAGGCCGCAGGAGGCGATCCCCCATGCGGTCAAGATCGTCATCGCCGGTGGGTTCGGCGCGGGGAAGACCACCCTGGTCACCTCCGTCAGTGAGATCGCTCCGCTGAGCACCGAGGAGGTGATGACCGAGGCCAGCTACGGAGTGGACGACCTCGGGGGAGTGGAGGAGAAGGCCACCACCACGGTGGCCTTGGACTTCGGTCGCATCACCATCAACGCCGACGTCGTCCTGTACCTGTTCGGCACCCCCGGCCAGGACCGGTTCTGGTTCATGTGGGACGAACTGGCGGAGGGGGCGCTCGGCGCGGTCGTGCTGGCGGACACCCGCCGCCTGGACACCTGCTTCCACGCCGTGGACTTCTTCGAGCGGCGGAGGGTCCCCTTCGTCGTCGCGGTGAACCGTTTCGAGGGCTCCACCGCCTACGGTGAGGCGGAGGTTCGAGAGGCGCTGGACGTCTCCGCGGAGACACCCGTCCTCATGGCCGACGCCCGCGAACGCGAGTCCTGTAAGGAGGTTCTGGTCGCCCTGGTCACCCATGTCCTCCAAGGGCGGAGCCCGGCCATGAGTCGATGAGCGGAGCGAGGCGACACCCTGGTCACCCACGCGGGCGCGATCCGGTATACGTTCTGGGATACTCCCATGAAACAGGGTGCCGAACGCTACAATGTCGCGGCAGTGACCTCCTGCCCGAACGGGCACCCCCATCCGCCTCTCACCTGAATCCTGGTATGCGAAATTCTGATCGACTTCCCCCACGCGAACTGCCCAAGCGCCGTTCCGGGCGCCACCGTAACCCCCTGTCCTTCGATAGTTGGTTCGGTACGCCTGCTTTGATCATGGCGGTCCCGGGCACCGCCGAGAGGGCTCAGGGCGTCGACGGTGAGTCGGCCGGTGCCCGCATGGTCGAACTCGTACGGGCCTACCGACCCGAGGTCACCATCCGCTACGGGCACACCGAGGGTGATGAGCAGACCCTCGCCGAGGCGCTCACCGACCTGGAGGACTCCCACGAGCGACCGCTGGCCGGTGTCGTCGTCCCTCTGGTCACGGCCCCCCACGCGGGGGTGTCCGCCGCGGTCGACGAGGCCGTCGCCCGCTCCGGTGCCAACGTACGCGTCACCGAGGGACTGGGTCCGCACCCGATGCTCGCCGAAGCGTTGCACCTTCGTCTGGCCGAGGAGGGATACGTACGCGCCGACCGGATGCGACTGATCAGCGTGGTGGCGCGCAACACCACCATGGCGGACGGAGTCGTGGTCGGCGCGGTCGGTGGTGAGGGGGCTGTGGGCGCCGCGGGCGTGACCGCGGTGCTGCTCGCAGCACGTCTGGGACTGACCGTTCTCCCCGCCGACCTGGATGATGAGGCCTCGGTCGAACAGGTCGTGGACCAGCTGCGCCAAGGCGGCTGCCGGCGCCCCGTGATCGCCCCCAGTGCCCTGGGGCCGGAGCTTCCCGATCTGGAGGCGATGGCCGCGCGTTTCGGAGCCAGGCTCGGAGTGCCCCTGGGCCCGGACGGTCTGCTGGGCAAGATCGCCGCCCTGCGCTACGCCGAGGTGCTCAACTCCCTGGGAGTGGAGCAGCCGCCCACGGTCGACGAACTGCCGGCCCCCGTGGGCTCACGGCACCGGCCGGAGTCCTGAGCGCGGGAACGGGCCCGACAGGCCCGAGCACGCGCCGGCACGAACGACGCGCCGCGTCCCCACATGTGTCGCCGGTCCCAAGGGCCGTCCGCTGAGCGGACGGCCCTTCGTCGTCGACCGCGCACATCGGGCGGTTCGCCCCACTGGAAACGGTGCGGCACACCCTCGGGAA
The DNA here is from genome assembly GCA_937957845.1 of uncultured Nocardiopsis sp. Classification (GTDB taxonomy): domain Bacteria; phylum Actinomycetota; class Actinomycetes; order Streptosporangiales; family Streptosporangiaceae; genus Nocardiopsis. The sequence continues at coordinate 5,090 of CALGOD010001096.1, read as the reverse complement.
GCGGATCACCAAAGAAACGGCAACCGATAGTGATCGTTTGACAGCATAAAGCAAGGATTTTTCGATAGCCTCGGCACGACCGAAAGCCGCCGGGGCGCCCTCCTGGAGCCCGGCATCCGCACAGGCTGGAGGGGCCATGCGCACAACCCGTGAAAAAGCGTCTACGATCCGGGCACAGCTCACCCGCATCATGCTGATCCCGAGCCTGTGTTTCCTCGTGCTCTGGCTCGTCGTGGCCGCTTTCGGAACGGCCCGGGCGGTTCAGCTCATGAGCGCGGTCGCCCAGGCACGTGAAGGAACCCAGATCCTCTCCGAGGCGGCCGAGCAACTGCGCTCCGAACGTCGTCTGTCCCTGGTCTACCTGGGCCACTTCGAACGGGGCGGACCCGACATCGAGGCCGGTGACGCCCTGGACGAGCAGCGCGAGACCACCGACACGGCCATGGAGGCCGTCGTCGCGCTCGCCGAAGATCTGCGCGGTACCCGCGATGACGAGGTCCAGCGCAGCGCCATCGCTCTTCTGGACGGTCCCGAGGCCCTGGCGGAGGTGCGCACACGTATCGACGAGCACACCGCCGAACAGGAGGAGGTCCTCCTGCGCTACGGCGGGCTCTTGGACGCCACCACCCACGCCACCACCGCACTCGTGCACACCACCGACGGAGGAGAGAACCTCACCGACGCGGTCCTGACCAGCGAACTGCTCAAGGCGCGATCGGCGTACGCCACCGCCGACGCCCTGCTCGCGGGGAACATCGCCCGTGGGGAGATGAGCTATGAGGAGACGGCGCACTTCACCTACCTCACGGCCTCCTACCGCGAGACACTCCAGTCGGCCGACGCCGTCATGCATCCGAGCGTGCGGGCACGCTACGACGCGGTGACCGCACAGCCCTACTGGGGGCGGGCCGAGGAACTCAGCCGTCAGGTGGTCACCCGGACCCCGATCGTCGATCCCGCACCCGAGACGGAGAACGCCGCCGAGGACGAGCGGCCCCGCCTCCGGTGGAACACGGAGATCGACGTCGACGCCGCCGACTGGGACGACTCCTCCACCAGGTCCGTGGTGGCGCTGGACGACCTGGTCGGAGTCCAGGCCGCGCGCACCGTGGACCTGGCCTGGAGTACCGCCCTGCTGCAGGTGGCACTCGCCGCGGCGGCCGCCGTGCTCACCCTGGTGGGCGGGGTGGCCGCCATCGCGGTGGTGGGCCGCTCCTCGCGCCGTCTCACGGACCGACTGACCCGTCTGCGCGGACAGATCCTGGAGCGAGACGAGGACCTGCCCGACATCGTCGAGCGCGTCCAGCGTGGAGAGAAGGTCGACGTCCAAGAGGAACTGCCACCGCTGGAGGAGTGCGGCGAAGACGAGATCGGGCAGGTCGCCGAGGCCTTCGACACCGCCCAGCTCACCGCGGTGGAGTCGGCGGTACGCCAGGCCGAGATCCGCAGGGGCGCCAACCGGGCCTTCCTGGACATCGCCTTTCGCAACCAGACCCTGGTCCAGCGCCAACTCCGCCTGCTCGACGAGATCGAGTACCACGAACAGGAACCCGAGGCGCTACGTCGCCTGTTCCGCCTGGACCACCTGGTCACCCGGGCCCGCCGTTACGCCGACAACCTCATCATCCTGGGCGGTGGTCAGTCTGCCCGCCGCTGGCGCAGGCCGCGTCCACTGGTGGACGTGCTGCGGGCCGCGATAGCCGAGACCGAGGACTTCGAGCGCGTGCGTCTGATCTCCGCACCCCGTGTGCTCCTGCACGGTCAGGCGGTGTCGGACGTGGTGCACCTGCTCGCCGAACTGGTGGAGAACGCCACCCAGTTCTCCCCGGCCGGCACGCCCGTGGACGTCGCTTGCACCCCGGTGGCGGAGGGACTGCTGGTGGAGATCGAGGACCGGGGACTGGGCATGTCCGAGCACGGCTACGCGGCGGCCGAACGCACCCTCACCCAGCCGCCCGAATTCGACATGATGGCGATCCCCGACGATCCCAGGCTCGGGCTCTTCGTCGTCTCCCGACTGGCGGAGCGGCACGGCGTGCGGGTGTGGCTGCGTCCCTCCTCCTACGGCGGGACCCGGGCGACCGCACTCCTGCCCAGCACGTTGCTGGAACCGGTGGAGAGCCCGGTGACGATCACCGGCGCTCTGACGGACGGTGGCGGGCCGACGGAAGAGCAGGGCGTCGTGTACGGGAACGGGAACCTCACGCCTCCCGACACCGGCGTCGGCCCCGGGCAGGCCGTCCCCGGGCACACCGGTCCGCAGCCCTTCCCCGTGCCGACGATCGGCCACGACGGACGGACTTCTCCCGCCGGGGATGCGCACGGACCCGTCCGTGTCCCCCCTCCCGGACACACCGGTCCGCAAGGGGCGGGCCCTCCTTTCGGGCACACCGGTCCGCAGGGGACGGTGCCCTCGCCTTGGCACACCGGGCCCCAGGCTTCCCTGCCGCCCGACGGGCGGGCCCGTACCGACGAACCCGCGCACCGTACGCCCACCTCGCCGAGGGGGCGAAGTGAGGACTAGGACCCGTCCTTCCCAGGCCCTTCCCGATCCACCGGGGGTGCCGGCCGGGGGGCCGCGCGGTACGGGCCGTCGGGCAGAGGAGAGCGAAGGGCCTCCTACCCCGGGAGCCCGGGCACAGCACGGGTCCGGGAAGGACACGGCGAGCATGCCGCAGGCTCCCGTACCCGGAAGGCCCGGGCGGGGCGGGGCCGCGCGTGACGATTCTGGAGGGTGGAGGGTGACGAACGGGGAGCGCAGCGAAGGTTCGAGGAGAACACGGCCCGGCCGAGGAGACAGGGTGAGAGCCGACAGCCCGTACGACAGGACAAGGCAGGACACGGACCCCGGACCGGTGCCGGGCGGGGGGCCGCGCTACGAGGACGACCCCGCGCAGGAGCGCTTCCTACGCCCCTTCGCCGTGGCGGCGGGAGACCCCGACGCACACGCCCTGGTCTCAGGACCCTGCGGGCCCGACCTGCTCAGCCTGGTCGTCGCGGCCCGCACCCCGGGACGCCGAGAATGGTTGCGTCCCGAACGTGAGGCCATCCTCGGACACGCCCTGCACGCCCGGACCGTGATCGAGCTCGCCGCGGAGGTGCGCCTGCCGGTCGGTCAGGTCAGGGGCATCGTCGCGGCGATGATCGCCGACGGCTCGCTCCAACGCTGCGGTCCCTCACGTCCCCTCGACCGGGAGGACATCCTGCACGCCGTCCTGGTCGGCCTCCGCGCGTTGTGACCCGGGCCTCCGGGACGGTCATGGCCCTCGATCGGTCGGGAGCGGGCTTTCCGTTGCTAGCGTGCCGTCATGCGCAGCAGCGAACACATCGGCATCGTCGGAGCGGGGATCGTCGGCCTGGCCCTGGCACGCCACCTCGCCCTCCACCGCCACGGCACCCGCGTCACCGTCCTGGAGAAGGAGGACGGCGTCGCCGCACACCAGAGCGGGCACAACAGTGGCGTCGTCCACGCCGGGCTCTACTACAGGCCCGGCTCCCTCAAAGCCGTCCTGTGCCGACGCGGTGTCGGTCTGCTCAGGGACTACTGCTCCCAGCACGGGCTGCCCTACCAGCAGGTGGGCAAGCTCCTGGTGGCCACGGGGGCGGAAGACGAGGCACGCCTGGACGACATCGGGCGCAGAACCGAGGACAACGGCGTCCCCGATGTGGTCAGGCTGGGCCCGGAGGGACTGCGCGAGATCGAGCCCCACGCGGCCGGCACGGGGGCCCTGTACTCGCCCGGCACCGCCATCACCGACTTCGCCGCCGTCGCCGAACAGCTCGCGGACGACGTGCGTCGCTCCGGAGGGCGGGTCCTGCTCAACACCCGGGTGCTCGGTCTGCGTCAGGAACAGGACGGTGTCCGGGTCCTGAGCGCGGACCCGCGGGGAGAGCGTCTCATCCACCGCTTCGACCGTCTCGTGCTGTGCGGTGGACTGCACAGCGACCGGCTCGCCCGCATGGCGGGAGCCGCCGAGGACCCCCGGGTGGTGCCCTTCCGGGGCCAGTACCACGAACTCGTCTCCGAACGTCGCCACCTGGTCAAGGGCCTGCTCTACCCGGTACCCGACCCCCGCTATCCCTTCCTCGGGGTGCACCTGACCCGACACGTGCACGGTGAGGTCATGGCGGGACCCAACGCGGTCCTGGCCACGGCGCTGGAGGGTTACCGGGCCGGTGAGCTGCGAGTCGACGAACTCGCACGAACCCTGACCTGGCCCGGATTCTGGCGTCTGGCCCGCCGTCACTGGGCGGTGGGGGCCAAGGAGATCCTCGTGTCGGCGTCGCGTGCGGTCTTCGCCTCGCAGGCCAGACGGCTGCTGCCCGAGCTGACGGCCGCGGACCTGCGGCCGGCTCCTGCCGGGGTGCGCGCCCAGGCCCTGGCCCGGGACGGAACACTGCTCGACGACTTCCACGTCGACACGCACGGACATGTGGTGTGCGTGCGCAACGCGCCCTCACCCGCGGCCACGTCCTCCCTGGCGATCGCCGAGTTCCTCACGGACACGTTCATCTCCTGATCCGACGGGTAGACCGCCCCGGTGCGGAGCGACGCGTGTCGGGGAAGGTTTTCCACAGGACGGAGGTCACCCTGGTACTGGTTCGCGTGGCACCGCACCATAAGGAACGGCGGCGTCGCGGGACGGTCCCGCGACGCCGCCGGAGGTGACCATGCACGTTGTCCGGTGGATCGTGGTGCTCCTTGTCGCCACGTTCGCACTCGTCTCGGTTCCGGCCGCAGCCGACCCAGGAGGGGAAGAGTTGGACGGATTCACCATCGAGCACCTGCCCGAGCAGATCGACGACCGGACCTCGGTGTCCGACTTCGAGTACGAGTGGGGTGACGTGTCCTTCTCCAGCAGGGTGTGGGAGAAGGCCCTGGAAGGCGGAGGGGCCAAGGTCGTCCTCCAGGTCCTCGTCATGCGCGGAACCGGCCTCACGGACATGGCGGCGCTGCGTGACTTCCTCGTCGAGTACCACGAGCGCTCACCGGATTGGGAGCTCACCGAGTTCGACCACCACGGTCTCACCGCCCTGCACGGTGAGACCGAGGCCTTCTGGCTCCCGGCCGAGGGCGTGGCGATCGAGGT
>CALGOD010001095.1 GCA_937957845.1 uncultured Nocardiopsis sp. | reverse complement strand
AGGTGACGGAGACGGAGGAGGCCTTCCCGCGCTTCCACGACGCGTCCATGGACGGCTGGCCCCTGGTCGTGCGCTGGGTCCGGGAGCCGGTGACGGCCGACCCCAGCGCGAGCCCCGAGACGGACTCCGACGGTTGAGGCCTTCCCACGGAACAGGAGCCTCCACACCATCTGCCCTGAAGACGGACGACTCCACCGCTGTCCGCTTCACCTTCATCAACCGCCGAGACATCCCCAGAAACGGACTCCGTTCCGTACTCCTGCAGGAAATCGACATCGGTGAAGGACATGGAGAATCGGAAGATGACGCTTTACCCAGAAGCGGCCCGAGCGCCATGGGCGAAGCCCTGGTGATAGCACGTACGACGCCACGATCTCTACGGTCGGCGGATGGAGGAATCCGGAGAGAAGCAGACTTCAAAGAAGCTTCCAGGGACGTGCGGCAGGATGGGCGGCTTCTTTGAAGCCATGGAAGGAGACCAGACCCGGGAAGATGAAAAAAGATATCGCCGGCACGTCGGATACCGCACTGGCAGTGGGGGGCACGGGAGCAGGTTCTGCCGGTTTGCGTGAACTCGCTGTCCTCGTGCTGGCACTGGTTCCCACGCTACTACTGACCTCATGCACGCCGGAGGGCCCCGAAGAGAGCATCCCGCCAGGTCAGGAAGGTGAATCGAGCCCCTCCTATGTCAGCTTCATCTGGGTTGAGCGACAGCTGATGGTGGCCACCCTGGACCGGATGTTCATCGAGAACGGCGGAGAAGAAGTCATGGACAACATCGACGAGGATTCCAAAAAAATACTGGAAGACGCCAGGATCATTCGTCAAGGAGAGGATGGACACCACGTCGAGTCGAACGAGAATGAGTGGTGGCCTGGAACTGCACCGAGCCTCAACCAACTTGACCAGGCACTCTACAACTCCTTGTACCCGAACGAGATCACCTGGTGCGAGGAAGTCGTCAACGGCGAGGATTTCGTCGACTCCTACACCAAGAAATTCCAGCAGGCCTTCGACACCGTCGAGGAGTACGAACTCAGCATCTCCGACTATGTCGACTGCGGCACCGGCGAGCTCTAGGAAAACGACGAACACGCCATGCGAGCGAAACGAAGGCTCCTCTCACCGCTTCCTGGTCCAGTGGCACCACGGCGCGGGTGTCGGCCCGCCTCTCCGACTCTTCCACCGCACACCGCCCTGTTGGCCGGCACACTGTCGGCCGTCCTGGTGCTGAGTTCGTGCTCAACCACCGTTTTCGAGGACGGTCTGCAGTCGGAGGCCGGAAGCACGACCGGGGAAGAAGGACCCTACTTCGGTTCCTCCTGGGTCACCCGGGAGGCGAGCGTACGCACCCTCGCCCGCATGCTGGAGGAGGGCGACTTCGAGGAAGTCGTGGCCGGCACCGGCGACAGCGGCGAGGACCTCATCCGATTCCGTGTCCTCGTGGAGGACGGTGACGGGTACAGAGTGGAGCTGGACAAGGACGCGTGGGCGGTGCAGCCAGGCACCACCGGGAAGCTCGACTCCGCGCTCTACGACGCCATGGACCACAACGAGGTCACGTGGTGCGACCCTGCGAGGAACGGCCAGGAGTTCGTCGAGGCGTACGTCGCCAGGTTCGACGGCGCCTTCGACACCGCCGAGGACTACTACGCAAGCATCATCGACTACGTGGACTGCGGCACCGGCGAAGCCGGCTGATTCCGGAGCCTCGCCGCCCTCTCATGAGGCGGTCGTTTTTCGTCGCACATTCGATGCTCTGACGACCGGCCCGGTTCGTCCGTCGCGCAAGGAGAATTCTCACTCCTCGCCCGGTGTCACGAAAAGCACCGCTCCGTTGACCCACAGAGGCGGTCCTTACTATCGTCCGTAATCTCCCCTCCTACCCTGGGCAGCAGGAGACCTCCGGCTGAACACGGCCTCCGCAGGGGAACCCCCATCTCCGTCGACCTCCCGGAAGGAACCCGATGTCACACGTCGGTCTTGAAAACGTCAACAGTCTCTCCATGGGCGGTGAGCAGCTCGGACAGGAGTCCGACAACATCCGCTCCCAGGTGAACCAGCTCCTGCAGGACCTGAGCAACACCGGTGACTCCCTGCAGGGACAGGCCCTCGCCGACTTCAACAAGGCCCAGGAGGAACTCGCCCTGCGCTTCGAGGAGCTGATGACCTGGTGCAGCCAGAACGGCATCAAGCTGAACGAGGGGCAGCAGGAGTTCAGCCGGACCGACTCCGAATCCAGCGACCAGTTCTCCCAGGCCAACAACGACCTCGGCGCCATGTCCCGCCCGGTCAACGCCTGAGCAGTCCCCCGTACCTCCTCTCCCCCGAAGAAAGGCGTTCCCCATGGGTGCCCAGTTCGACGTTTACGGCAACGTCTCAGGCCTGCAGGGCCTGGCCGAGGACCAGCAGGCCCACCTCGGTCGCTTCGCGGCCATCATGAGCCAGATCAACGAGCAGTCCGAGACCACCGTCAGCCAGTGGGAGGGCTCCGGAAGCGCCCAGTTCCAGGCCAAGGCCACCGAGTTCGACACCCACTTCTCCGAGGTCAACAACGCCTTCGCCAAGGTGATCGCCGCGACCAGCGACACCGCGGACAACTACGACAGGCTGACCCGCTACCTCGACGGACTGTTCTAGTAGGCTGAGCGGCGATGTCGTCCCCACCTGCTCCTTCCACCCAGGCGGACCCGGATCCGCAGCTTCCCGAGGCGTTCCACTACACGCCCGACGAGGAGAAGTACGTCCTCCAGGCGGACGCCCTGCGGCACCGCCAGCTGCGCTCGGCCCTGCTGTACGGATCGAGCCGGTACTGGCGCCGCCGCCAGCAGGTGTGGCCGGCGGTGATCGGCGGACTCATCCTCACCGCGCTGATCTGCGGGGTCATCGCCCTCATCGGGGCCTTCGGCAAGCAGCAGGAGGTCAACGAGGAGCGCGGATGGGGCCGCCAGCCGGTGAGCCAGGGCCCGCTCGCCGAGGTCTCCACAGAACACCGCTAGCGACCGGGTCCACGCCTTCGTCCTCGGACGGAGGATCCTCCAGTACGCACACGACCAGGGGGTCGCTCACCCGTGTCCGGCTCCGAAGACGCCGCATGGGCGCCTGGGTACGAGTCCCCGGCCCTGCTCCGCCAGGGGCGCCGCGCCCGGATCATCCGGGCCACCCGCTCCACGAGCGGCGCCGACGTCATCCTCAAGGTCCTGCCCCCGCACCTGGGCCGCGCCGAGCTGGACCAGTTGCGCGAGCTCAGCGGGGTGTCCGGTGTGGTCCCCCTTCTGGACGCGGGGACCACCGCCGACGGGGACCTGTTCGTGGTGCTGCCGTTCTATCCGGACGGCTCCTTCGGCGAGCTGCTCGCCCGCAAGGGCCCCGCTCCGGTCTCGGAGTCCGCGGCCATCGCACGGAGCGTGGCGGCGGCGCTGGGTGCCATGCACGGCTGCGGGCTGGTCCACAACGACGTCTGCCCCGGCAACATCCTTCGGGCGGGCCGTACCCCGGTGCTCACCGGTTTCGGCTCCGTCCACCGCTCCGGTGAGGCCCTGCCCCCGCCTGATCCCACCTCCGAGTCGTTCCTGCACTCCGCGCCAGAGGCGCTGCGGGGCGAGCCGCGTACGCCCGCCTCCGACGTCTACCAGCTGGCGTCCACCGTCTGGACGATGCTGGTGGGCCACACCCCCTTCGCCGCGACGGACGGCAGCCCCTTCGACCCCCGGGCCTACGCCGAACGGGTGATGACGCAGGAGCCCCGGCCCGTTCCCCGTTCCGACATCTCCCGCAAGCTGCGCGGTGTGCTCACCCGCGCGTTGTCCAAACTGCCGGAGGAGCGTTTCCCGATCGCCGCGGCCTTCGCCTCGGCCTTCGAACAGGCCCGCACCTCCAAACCCGCGACGTCCCTGTCCGGCTCGACCGGAGGCCAGACCGCCCTCAGCGGAGCCCAGGCACCCATGTCGGGCCCCCAGGTCCCGATGACCGGGTCCGAGGCCGCACCTCCGACCCCCCAGGCGCCGGACACCTACACCCGGCCCCCTTCGGGGCCGCAGGTCCCGCCGCCTCCCTACGCCCGGGCGGAGCACTATCAGGACGCGCCCGTTCCCCCCACGGGACCTCAGGCGCCTCTCTCCGTACCCTCGGGCCCACAGGTCCCCCCGGGGACCGACCCACACTCCTCCCCACACCCGGGTCAGCAGGCACCCTCCGCTTGGTTCCCGTCCTCGGGGCCCCAGGCGTCGCACGCTCCGGCGGCCCCGGTCACACCGACCGACGGCCCCCCGTCCCCGTCGACCGGACCACAGTCCCCACCGAGCCGGCCTCTGCCATCCGACCAGCAGGTTCCGTCCGCTCCAGCACAGCCCCGGGCCCTGCGTCCGCCACGTCCCTCTCCGCACACGGAGTCCCAGGAGCCGGCCGGGCGGCCCACGGGGTTGGAGGGGAGCAGGCTCCCCGCCACCGACGCGGGCGGGACCGCCGAGATCATGATGGCCAAGCTGCGCGGCGAGGAGATCTCCCCTCTGCGCGCCTGGTCTCGGTTGGAGGGCTGGACCGGCACGGCCGAGTCCTCCTTCCTCCCCGTGGACGAGGGCACGGGACCGGACGAGGACGAGCCCTTCGATCCCGCTCCGCCCTCAGCGCCCGGGCAGGCACGGTGGCGCCGCCACCTCCACATCGCCGTGACCGTGTGCGGCATCCTGCTGCTCACCGGTGTCTCCAGTGTGTTCGCCGCGACGGGCTCACAGACGCCGGTGCCGGCGGCGGCCGAGGAGCAAGCCGAGCCGGAAACCGTCACCGGGGAGGCCCCCGAGGAGGAGGAAGAGGAGACCGGACCGGTCGTCGAGCCTTCGGCGCCGCCCGCGGTCTCCGCACCGTCGGGCGTCCTGCTGACGGACAACCTCGGTGCCGTCGAGTTGGTGTGGACCGACAACAGCGGCGGTACCGCGTCGTTCTTCGTGCTCGGCGGGCCCAGCGGCCACACACCGCTCACCGTGGCCCGGACCGGCCCCGGTGTGGTGTCCGCGCAGATCGTCACCGGCGACACCATCAGGGAGTACTGCTTCACGGTCATCGCCGTGGACGGCTCGGCCGCTCCCTCCGAAGAGGTGTGCACGGCTCGAGCAGCCGCCCGGGCCGAGGCCGAACGCCAGGCCGAGGAGGAGGCCGCCGAAGAGGAGGAAGAGGACGAGGAGGAGCCGGACCCCTCTCCCGAGCCGAGTGCCGCGGCCGACGACTGAGAACGCCCGGACACGGTTCCGCGGCCCTGGCGTCCTGCGGCGCCATCCGACGGTGTGACCTGTGACGTACCGCCCCGGCACGAGCTCGGATAGCGTTTTCACGGTCATTTCACGTGTTCACAGTGGGGGCGCCCCTTGTCCGGGGTCTTCGTCGGTTTCGGGGTCATCGCCTGCGTCGTCGCCATCGGCTACATGCTGGGACGGATCCCGCTTCTGGGGCCCGGGGCCAAGGACGTGCTCACCAGGCTCGCCTTCTACGTGGCCAGTCCCGCCCTGCTGTTCGGCATCCTCTCCGACGTCGACCTCTCCGTGCTGGTGGCCGGACCGGTTCTGGTCAGCGTCCTCAGTGTGGCCACAGTGGCGCTCGCCTTCACCCTCTTCGGGCTGGTACGGCGCATGGACGCGGGCCGGACCACGATCGGTGCGCTCTCCTCGTCCTACGTCAACGCGGGCAACCTCGGCATCCCGATCTCCGTCTACGTGCTCGGCGACGCCTCCCTGGTGGCGCCCATCCTGTTGATACAGCTTCTGGTCATGGCCCCCGTCGGACTCACCGTCCTGGACCTGCGTGACGGCGGCGTGCGCGGTCCCGGGGCCGTGTTGCGCCGGGCCTTGGGCACTCCGATCCGCAACCCCGTGGTGATCGCCTCCCTCGCGGGTGTGGCGGTCTCCGCCTCGGGACGGACACCGCCCGAGGCCCTCATGGAACCCTTCCACCTCATCGGCGGCATGGCCGTACCGGCCATGTTGTTGGCCTTCGGGCTCTCCCTGCACGGCAGTGTCCTTCCCGGCCGCGGACCCGAACGTGTGCCGGTCCTGGTGGCGGTGGCCCTCAAGTCCGTCCTCCAGCCCCTCGTGGCGTGGCTCCTGGGCGCCCTGGTCTTCGGGCTGGGCTCCTTCGACCTCTTCTCGGTGGTGGTGCTGGCGGCGCTGCCCACGGCCCAGAACGTGTTCACCTACGCCACTCAGTACCGCACCGGCGAGGTGATGGTCCGCGAGGTGGTGCTGCTGACCACCCTGCTCACCCTTCCGGTGCTGTTCACCGCCACCCTCCTGCTCGGATGACCACGAACGAGGGACCCGATCCGGGTTCGGGGAAGGGCCGTGACATCCGAGCCAAGGGGGAAGAGCCGTCCGCGGACCCACGGGGCCCGGGCGTCACGGCGTCAGGAGGCTCCGCTCCGGGCGGACGGCGTGCTCGCGGCGGGGCCACCGCGACACCGAGACCTGCTGATCCGCCGGCCCTGAGGAGTACCCGGAGTCTGTGTTCGGGAACACTTCTCCTCTACGGTGGGACGAGTCCCGGTTCCCGGCGAAAGGCCGGGAGCACCCCGCAACGAACGACATGAGCGCAACGCCCTTCCCTGTACTGTCATCGAAGTCCATGGGAGCCTCGGAACTCCTGCCCCACCCGTGTGCATCTCATCCTTCGTCCGACCCCGTCCGGTCCGACGACGGCGAGCGGACTCCCGCGAGAGACAGGGCATCGCGCCTTGGAGCACTCCGCGTTCGAGAAGAGGAGACCACATGAGCAGTGAAGCGGGCGGCAACCCGATCGAGGGAATGCAGGGCGGCGAGTACGCCGAAACGCTTGCGGCCGCCATGGCCGGGCTCGCCGACACCTTCGACCTCCTCATGGAGGACACCGAGAGGGCCTCCGGCCACGAGGACGTGAAAGCCGGGTTCGGCACCTTCAAGGAGAGCACCGCCCAAGCCCTCATCGACATTCAAAGGCTCGGTCTGACGCTGGCCGAGAACATCCAGGCCGGCGCGGGGGAGATCGCGCGGAACGACCTGGAGAGCTCGGAGAACTTCGACCATCCCTGGGCGTCCCACCGGGACATCAACTTCCAGGACTGACGACACGACCGGGCGCCCTGACGCGCACTCCCTTCCCTCTTCCCCCTCAGCGTCCTTCCAAGGAAAACCGTGGCAACCTTCTCCCTCGTCTTCATTCCCCGTGACTTCCACTACGAGTCCAAGCCCATCTACGATTGCGCGACGGACCTGGAGATCCTCAACGCGCGTGTCCTCGGCCGAGCGGACGACCTCAACGGGAGTTTCGACTCGGCCGCCGGCGAGTTCACCGATGTCATCGGATGGGACATCCGGAGCCTCTCCGAGGAGGACCTGCAGAACTGGCGGGACGCCGCCGTCTCCGTCACCTACGCCGCCTCGGTCGCCGAGATGTGGGCGGACATCGTCAAGGCGTTCCACGACGAACGCGACTCCCAGATCACCGCGTGGGAGAGCAGCAGGACGGAAAAGGCCAACGCCGTCCCCTCCAAGTACCAGGACGCCCACATCACCGCCTCCTACCCGGAGGTCGACGGCTTCCTCTGGACGGACTGGGGTGCGGGGGACGAACGTCGGTGCCGGGACCTCTACAGCGAGCTCGCCTCGGTGCAGGAGGGGCTCATCACCCGCGAGCAGACCAACTGGCAGAACCTCCAGGACGGCGCCGAGGAGGTTCGCGAGATGCTCGAACAGGGGCCCACCCCGGAGAACGTCCGCAAGCTGATGGAGGCGGGCAACGCCAACTGGGCGTTCCTCAACCTCGACCCCTCCCGCTACGCCTCGCTCATCGAGGGCAGCGAACTGACGCCCGAGAACGCCGAGCGGTACGCCGACGAACTGGCCGCCTACCTGTCCGGTGACAAGCCCGTCGACGACCGCTACCACGAGATCATGCTCGTGCTCACGATGCTGGGGACCAGCGCTCGGCAGAACCAACAGAACGGCACGGAACTCGGAACCGAGGAGATCGAGTTCCTGGAGGCGTTCTACGCCCATCTGGAGGAGCCCTACGCCGCCAACGGGGCCATGGGCATCATGGTCTATCCCGAGCTCATGGCCGAATCCGACATGAGCGAGGAGGAGAGGGAGAACACCCTCGGCATCCTGGGCGACGGGCTGCTCGCGTTGTCGGATCCGTCCCTCGGCGGGGGATACGACCGCCTTCCCCAGAGCTTCCGCTACGCCGTGGAGGGGGGATGGATCAACCCCGAGGCGGAGGACAAGCTCCCCGGCACTCCCCTGAGGACGGGGATGGAGATGAAGGCGCTCTCCGCCTTCCTGGAGCACACGGACGAGAACCTGGAGGGCGGCTACGGGCTGTCGACGACCCTCCACCTGACCACCGGCGCGTTCCTCGACGCCTGGGGCGACACCCACGACCCCGACGGGGTGCTGCCGGACTCCGAACAGCTCTCCCACATCATCGACGTCGCGAGCCGCAACACCGACGCCAACTACTACATGCTCACAGGAGAGCACCTCAACGAAGAGGAGGGCGTCGACTACGGCGACAAGGACCTGCGTACGAGGGCGCTGGAGGGCACGCTCACCTACGAGTGGCACGACGACGGGCACACGGCGCGTCAGCTCACCGACTGGCTCGCCGAGGACGTCCACAGCGAGGACCCCGAGATCAGCCGGCGCGCGGGCGACGCCTTCGCCGGGTTCATGGAGACCCTCACCGATCCGGACATGCACGAGGCCCTCGTCAACACCGGTGTGGACGTCACCGAGGGGGACAACGAGTACTCCAACGCCTCGTTCACCCAGTTCAACGGAGAACTGGCCGACAGCCTCGCCGACATCTTCGACGCGCACATCTACAGCTTCGCCAACGGAGACGTGCTGGACGGCAATGACGTGCCGAACTCGGGCATCGGCGACTTCGATCCGGACAGGAGTTTCGTGGACATGGGGCCCGATGAGCGGGCCATGTACATGCAGCTCCTCATGGGCAACGACGAGACCGCCGGACGCGTGGTCAACTCCGTGGACGCCTATCAACAGATCGAGTCGATCGCCTATCTGGAGACCGGCAACGAATCGGTCGCCGCACGAGGCGCGGGACAACTCCAGGGCCTGTTGGAACGGGCACTGTGGTTGGAGTCGGAGGACCGCAGCGCGGACCTCGGCGAGCAGATCGAGCGCAAGACACAGATCGCCGACTTCGTGGTCGGCGAGGCGGGAAACCTGTCCGAGAAGATCCCGGTCATCGGCAAGGCCGTATCGAAGGGGATGGACCTCGGGAAGGACGGAATCGTCGACGCGATCATCAACGGCGACTACGACGTCTCTCCCCGGTTCCCCGTCTACACCAGCGAAGAGTCGATCCAGCGGAACTTCCGGATGGAGACTCTCGATTATCTGTCCCAGAACGCACCCCAGGTGTTCCAGGAAGACACCCAGCGTGGAGATTTCAGGGTTCTGGTTGACAGTGGCGTAATGACCATCGAACGCGATGGCCGGGTACTCGACGCCTCCGATATCACCAACGACTTCGTCTTCGACGAGGACGTCACGATCAGCGTCACGAAAAGCACCGACTGGTCCCAGTTCGGAGGTGGCGATCGCAGCGCCGTCGACGACGCCCTGTCCGGCATCATGGACACGACGCACATTCACGCCGAGTACGTCGATCAATACGGGGAGAAGGTCGAGCGTGAGGATCCCGGCAACAAATGGGTGTCGGATTTCACCCGCGAATACAGTGGCGCTTACGGCCAGACAAGAGACTACTTCAATGGTGAGGTCGAAGGTTTTCGGAACCCGAATTAAGAGCCCGGAGGCCGAGGGCCCTGTGAATTCCCGCATCGATTCCGCATCCGACCTTCTTCTGGGGGACCGTTGATCCGCCGCAAGTCCCGGACGTCCATCCTCCTGGCGGCCGTCCTGTCCACGTGCACGGCACTGACCGCGTGCTCGACCTCCGCCCCCGGGACCGGGGAGGAGGGCACGGAGGAGGAGACCGACGTTCACATCTCCTTCTTCTGGGTGGAGCGCGAGATCAGGGTGCGCACCCTCGACCGCATGCTCGTCGAGAACGACCAGGAGGAAGTCCTGGAGAACAGTACCGGGAGTCGGGAAAGGCTCTTCGACACCCGGATCCTCCAGGAGACCGAAGACGGGTACATCGTCGAACTGGACAAGGACGAATGGCGGGACGAGGAGGTACTCCACCTCGGCGAACTCGATGGTGCCCTGGCCAACGCCGTCGACTTCAACGAGGTCACCTGGTGCGGAGAAACCGTCACCGGTGAAGAGTTCGTCGACGATTACATGGAGGAGTTCTGGGAGACCCTCGACAGCCACGAGGAGTACACCGCCAGCATC
>CALGOD010001094.1 GCA_937957845.1 uncultured Nocardiopsis sp. | reverse complement strand
CGGGGACTTGGGACTGCCTTTGGCTTTCGTGGAGTTGAACTGTTTGGTGGGGTCGGCCGCGCGGGTGGGTGTGGGGGCGCCGGAGGGAGGAGTTCGTTCTGCGGGCGGCCCAGACGAAGGCGGCCGAGATCGGGTGCCCGCGGAACCTCTCCCACGTGGGTTTGGCCGCCACCCAGGTGTCGTCCACGGTGGCCTCGGCCATCTCGGCCAGGGTCCACCCGGCGGCCGTGGCGGCGCGTACGTGGTCGCTGATCAGGTGGACGTGGGTGACGATGGCGATGTCCTCTCCGGAGGCGTCGGTGTAGTGGGTGGGCATCCCCGAGACCATCGAGAACTGCGGGTGGTAGGCGACCAGCACGCAGGTTCCTCCCGGCCGGACGAGGCGACGCGCCTCGGCGTAGAAAGGCGCCAGGTCGGGCAGGTGCTCATCGATGAGCGAGGCGATGGCCAGGTCGTAGGAGGCGTCGGGCAGACCGGTCCGGCGTACGTCGCCGCGGGTGAGACCGTCATGGGCACCGCGCCGCTCGGCCAGTGCCAGCATCCCGGGGCTGAGGTCGACCCCGTCGATGTGGCCGATCCCCCGGCGGCGCAGCCAGGCGCCGGTACGTCCGGTCCCGCAGCCCAGGTCGGCGGCGCGAGTGAGGGCCGACCAGTCGGGGACGGTGAGGCCGTCCAAAAGGGCCAGGTCCATGGCGTCCAAGACGGAGTCCTCGTAGGTGCTCGACCAACCGTCGTAGCCGGTGGCCACGTCGACGGTCCGGTAACGGCGGGTGTCGAAGTCCGCGAAGTCGGGCATGGTGGCGAGTATGCCGTGGCCCAGCGCGTGGTGGCGAACGGTTTTCGCGCTCGTCCGACGGCGGAAAAACCTGTTGCCCGCACACCCGCCACGCTCCTAGCGTTGGGGGCATGTGCTGCTTCCAGGCGATCGTCGGCCGGGCGTCGGCCCGGTCGGCGACGTCCCACCTTCTTCTTGTGGTCCGCCCCCGGTCCGTGCGCCTGGACCGGTAGTCGGCCCCGGTGCCGTCTCACCACGCCGCGTCTTCGTTGCGAGCGCCGCGTCGGTGACCGTGGCGCTCTTCTCCGTGTGACCTCGCCGGTCCAGGCCCAGCCGCGTCCCTGTCTCTCCTCGGACGGGCCGCCCGGACCTTCCTTCTTCGCGTGCCGTACGGCGCGCCCGTTCGTGCCGCCCGTCCTCGTCGGCCGCCTCCGGTGGCTGGAACGGACTTCGCTGTGGCACGTACCGAACGTTCTCCTGGCATGGGCACCGGTGACGACCGGCGCCGCTTCTCACAGAACTTCCTGACCGACCCCGCGTGGGCCCGCCGTGTGGTGCGCACCTCCGGTGTGGGTCCTGCCGACCTGGTGGTGGAGGTCGGGCCGGGGAACGGCGCGATCACGCGTTTCCTGGCCCCGACCGCCCGACGGGTGGTCGCCTACGAGATCGATCCTCGTCTGGCCGCACGGCTCCGTGAGCGCTACCGCGACTCCGGCGGGACCGTACGGGTGGTGCGGGCCGACTTCACCCGGGTGCGCCCGCCGGGTGGGAAGTTCCACGTGGTGGGCAACATCCCCTACTCGCGCACCGCCGACATCGTGCGGTGGTGCCTGAGCTCGCCCGGCCTGGTGTCGGCCACACTCGTCACCCAGTGGGAGTACGCGCGCAAGCGCACCGGCGGCTTCGGGCGGTGGAGTCGTCTGACGGTGCTGACCTGGCCGGAGTGGTCGTGGTCGTTGGACGGCCGGATCGACAGGCGGCGGTTCCGACCGGTTCCTCGGGTGGACTCCGGGGTCCTGGTGCTGCGCAGGCGCAGGACCGCCCTGGTGGATCCGGATCGGATGGGCGGCTACCGGCGCATGGTGGAACTGGGTTTCGGCGGTGTGGGCGGCTCGTTGGGCGCGTCGCTGCGACGTGTCCACCCCGCCCGGCGGGTGGAGCGGGCACTGGCCCGAGCGGGGATCGCTCCGGGCACCCCCGTGGGGCATGTGAGTCCTGACCAGTGGCTGGCGGTGTTCGACGTGTTGGACGACCGATCCCGATGAAGACCGGCGGGGGACGTTGCCGAGGACCTCAGGGGGTCCCGGGGCGGAGCTCGGAGCGTCTTACTGGACGCGCATGAGGGCGAAGCACTCCCCCGGCAGCGTGACGGTGGCACCCGTGGTCCGTGGACGGCCGTTGGCCAGCAGGAGTTCGCTGGGGGCGGCGTCCAGTTCCACTTCGGCGTCGACGGAGTCGAGGTTGCACACCACCCTCAGGTCGCCCCGGAACAGGAGGACCTGCCGACCGTCGCCGCCGGTCACGACCTTGAAACGGTCCAGACGTGGGTCGGCCAGTTCCGGTTCCACGCGGCGCAGGGCGATCAGCGCCCGGTAGGTCTCCAGAACCGACGCGTGGGGATCGCGTTCGGTCTGAGACCAGTCCAGAACGGCGCTGTCGCGGGTGGCGGGGGCCATGGGGTCGGGGATGTCCTCCTCGGCCCACCCCAGGGCGGCGAACTCGCGGCGGCGGCCGTTGCGCACGCCCTCGACCAGCTCGGGGTCGGTGAAGGAGGCGAAGAACGGCCAGGGTGTGGTGGC
>CALGOD010001093.1 GCA_937957845.1 uncultured Nocardiopsis sp. | reverse complement strand
CGAGCCGCTCGACGTACCGGGACTGGCTCGGGTCGCCCTGATGTCGCCCGCCCACGGTACCTGTGGGAGGAGGTGGGCGCGGCGTGGGAGGAATGGGTGAGGTTCGGTCGGCCTGGCCGGGACCGACTCAGGGTGACCATAGACCAGGCCGGCACGTACCTGTGGGCGGACAGCCCAGCGGGGATCCTTCACTCCCTGACGGCCATGAGTGCCGGCCGGTAACGGGGCCGGGCCCGAGTATGAGCATGGCCCCACCACAGCGGGGCCTTCCTCACCTCTTCACCTCGCGGGCTTGGAATCCCGAGCCTCATGCATCCACGCCAACGGTGCCCGCTCCAACGCAAGCTTCGCCAGCCTCTGCGCCGAGTCGGTCTTCAACGCCGCCAACGACGTGTCGATCCACGCCTGCGTGTCCGTTCCCTGTTCCCGGTACTCCACCGCCTGCAACAAGCACTCCAGCTTGTCGGCGTCCTTCGCGCACCGGGCCTCAGCCGTCTCCTTCGCCTCGTACTCGGCTTCTGCCCCACCCAGCAGCCGCGCCAAACCCTCTGCCATCCCCGTCGTCTGGTCCTCGGTCACCTCAGCGTTCGATGCAGCCTTCAGGTACCGCTTCCCGATGTAGGGGATGTCCGTCAGCCGGGTCTCCTGCGTGTCATGGAACAACGCCAAGAACGCCGCCCGCTCAGGGTCGGCGCCCTCCAACTCCGCGAGCACCGCAGCGACGATCGCAGTCCGATGAGAGTGATCCGCGATCGACTCCGGCTGTGGAACCCCGGCCACCACCCACCCGGTGCGCTTGTACCGCTTCAACAGACCCACCTCATACAGGTAGTCCAGCGCCCGCACATCCTGCTGCTCGTCCATCAAGGCCCTTCCTAGCGACGTTGCACCGTGCGAAGAGCGTAGGACACCTCTTCCAGCTCCCGCTTCGACTGCGACGAAATAGCACCCTCGTCCAGCATCTGTGCGACCGCGGCGACCAGGTCGCCTGCGGTGCGCTTGGTGAGCAGGCCCGGTTTGCGGATGATCAACGCCCACAAGGTGTGGCACACCACGTCCACGTAAGCGTTGTCCGGCGTGAGCCTGCCCGTCAGATGCTTGAGCATCCGGTCCCCATGCCAAGAGTCCACGTCCAGGTCGACCATGAACGTGTCCGCCAACTGCGGACCTGAGACCTCACCCAACCAGTACGCCCAGTAGTTCAGGTTCGCGACCTCACACGCGTCCGTGGAGATGTGCACGTTGATGAACTGCGACAACGCATCCGCATCCCCGGTGCGCGCCATCGAATGCGCACCTGACCGGACTACCGCCCACGACGGTGTCCACTCCACCTTCGACCCCAACCGGCGTTGCTCTGCCCGTTGCATCACCGCCAACCACTCCACGGTTTCTGAGGATTTGTCGAACCCCGTCACATAGTGGGCCTGCCTACGAAGAAGCGCCCCTTCAACGGAGTCCTTCTCGGCCTGCTCCGCGGCGGCTTGGAGATGGTCGACCATGTGCCTACGCTCATCCGCCGCAAGCACCGGACCAGCAGCGGACGGCCCGCGACGCTGTAGCGGCGCGGCCTCCTTCAACTCACTGGGCCTCGTCCCCGTGAACGGCCACGCCACCAACTCCGTGAACGGACGGGTGATCACCCACGTCGCCAACGGGTGGTTGTCCAGGTCGATGGGCCCGTCGGAAGCGAGCATGTATCCGATGAACCGGTCCGCCTCCAGAGCGGTGTCCAGCTGCACCAGTAACCGCGGTGAGGCACCCAACCGGTGCAGCAGGTGCCGTAGCCGCAGGTACGACCCGGCGGGGATCGCCATCAGCGGACGCCTACCGGACTCCCAGCCTTGGAGTGTGGACACATCCACCTGGACCTTCTCAGCCAGTTGTTCCTGGGTCAGGCCCACCGTCTGCCGGATGGTCTTGAGAACGTACCCCGACACCCGCCCCTCCCGTTCTGCGTCGGTACGGGGAAGCGAACCCTGACCGACAGTCCGGGTCGTGAGGGCGGTGCGCTTGGCCATGGGGGTTCTCCGAGGGGGTGATTCGTACCCGGGGTCCGTGGTGGCCCGGTGGTGTGGTCCGTAGCGTCTTATCCACAGTACAGACCGAGGTTGGAGCAGGTGGGGTCGTGAAGAGAGAAGCGCTGAGGGAGGGCGCCCGGCCGGCCGCATTCGAATGTCTTGCGGCGGATTATCCCGAGTGGAAGATCAGCCGTGACGGTGGTGGGCGTGGCTCCTGGTGTGCTTGCCGTGGTGGTGTGGAGGTGACCGCTTCGACCACCGCGAGGTTGCTGGTGCTCCTGGAAACTCAAGAACTGGCGAGGCTTCAGGAGGA
>CALGOD010001092.1 GCA_937957845.1 uncultured Nocardiopsis sp. | reverse complement strand
CTGTTCGCCGAGGGCGGCTTCAACGTGCTCGACCGCTGGTCCGACGTCGGCCTGGCCACCGTGGTCATGCTGATCTTCACGCTGTTGCTGGCCGACTTCTTCGACACCATGGGCACCATGGTCGGTGTCGCCCACCAGGGCGGTCTGGCCGACGAGGACGGCAACATCGAGGGCACGCGCGAGGTGCTGGTCGCCGACTCCCTGGGCACCGTCATCGGCGGTGTCGCGTCGGCCTCGGTGGCCACCCTCTACGCCGAGTCCGCCGCGGGCGTCGGCGAGGGCGCCCGCACCGGTATCGCGCCGATCGTCACCGGCGCCATGATGATGCTGGCCACCCTGTTCACCCCGCTGGTGACCCTGGTGCCCTTCGAGGCGGCCACGCCGGTGCTGGTGATCGTGGGATTCATGATGATGACCCAGGTCACGGGCATCGACTTCAAGGACCCGGCCATGGGCATGGCCTCCTTCATGGCGATCATCATGATGCCCTTCACCTACTCGATCGCCAACGGCATCGGCTTCGGTCTGCTGACCTACGCCTTCGTCAGCCTGGTGCTGGGCCGGGGACGTCAGGTCCACCCCCTGCTGTGGCTGATCTCGGTGGTGTTCCTGATCCACTTCGCCGAGGCGCCGATCTACGCGCTGATCAGCTGAGGCACTGACCTGGGAGACGGGGATCGGGGCTCTGAACAGGTGATACGTCACCTTCCCCGCTCCCCGGGAATTCCCGGGGTGGTGAACGGCGTTGACTCTCGTGATGAGTCAACGCCGTTTACTTTTTTGTCCGATCTGTCACCCCCGCAATGGTCGGGCAGGGACCGAGCCGGTCCCTTCTCATGAACCCGAGGGAGGGGACTGATGCGGCTTCCCACCATGTTCCGCTCTTTGTCGAACCGTAACTACCGGCTGTACGCCCTCGGCCAGTTGCTGTCCAACCCGGGCACCTGGATGCAGCGCATCGCCCAGGACTGGCTGGTCCTCCAACTCAGCGGCGGCAGTGGCATCGCGTTGGGCATGACCACCGCCCTACAGTTCCTGCCCATGCTCTTCTTCGGGCTGTGGGGCGGTGCGCTGGTCGACCGCTTGAACAAGCGCAGGCTGCTGACCTTCACCCAGGGCGCCATGGGCGTTCTGGCCGTGGGGCTGGGAATCCTGGCCACGGCCGGGGCGGCGCAGGTGTGGCACGTGTACCTGTTCGCCTTCGGGCTGGGCATGATCACCGTGCTCGACAACCCCGCGCGCCAGGCCTTCGTGCCCGAGATGGTCGGACGCGACAACCTGTCCAACGCCATCGCGCTCAACAGCGCGAGCTTCCAGCTGGGCCGGGTCACCGGACCCGCCATCGCGGGGCTGCTCATCGCCGCCTTCGGCAGCGGCCCGGTCTTCCTCATCAACGGAGCCTCGTTCGGGTTCACCATCGTCGCTCTGACGATGATCCGCGCCGCCGAGCTCAACACCCCCGAGCCGACACCGCGGGGCAAGGGACAGATCCGTGAGGGCCTGCGCTACATCGGTGGCAGACGGGACCTCGTCCTGCTGTTGATCCTGGCCGCCTCCACCCAGTTCTTCGGAGCCAACAGCCAGAGCCAGATCGCACTGGTGGTCAACAACGTGTTCGAGACCGGCGCCGACGCCTTCGGCGTGGCCGCGGCCTTCCTGGCGGTCGGAGCGTTGGCGGGAGCCCTGCTGGCGGCCCGCCGGGAACGCCCCCGACTCAGGCTCGTGCTCATCGGGTCGATGGTCTTCGGCGCCAGCCAGGTGGTCGCGGGCCTCATGCCCGGTTACGTCCCGTTCATCCTGGTCCTGATACCCATGGGCGTGGCCTTCATGACCTACGTGACCACGCTCAACGCCACCTTCCAGCTCAGTGTGGACCCACAGATGCGTGGTCGGGCCATGAGCATGTTCCTCCTGGTGTTCATGGGCGTGGCACCCATCGGCGCACCGGTGGTGGGCATGCTCGCCGACACGTTCGGTCCGCGGGTCAGCTTCGTGATCGGCGGAACGGTGACCATCCTGGTGGTCTCCCTCCTGTCCGCCCTGCTCTTCCGGGAGAAGGGTGTGCGGGCGCGCGACCTTCTCCCCGCGAGAGGAAAGGCCGGGCGGAGGAGGGCCGGAGAGACGGTCGAGGAGGACGGCGCGGTGCGTTCCGACGAGCCCCCGACCACGGTCGCCTCGCAGGACCCCCGGATCCCCGAGGCGGAGGGCGAGTGCGAGCCGGCTCGTGTCCCACGTGCTTCGAACGGATCCGTCCGGGTCAGGCTCGTCGCCGAGACAGCCGAGCGAGAGGGCTCCCGCCACCCGGAGGGAGCGGCCACTTCACGCCTGAGTCC
>CALGOD010001091.1 GCA_937957845.1 uncultured Nocardiopsis sp. | reverse complement strand
GAGGTCGGCGAACTCCAGCGCACCGCGCTGGTCTTCATGGCCGTCGCTTTGGGACAGGTCATCGCTGGTGTCCTCATGGAGACCACGGCCCAACGAGTGGGGTGGAACGCGACCAACCACCTCCGCGACGATCTGATCGGCCGGGTGCTGTCCGAACGGCCTGGACAGGACGCCCATTCCGCGTCCGAATTCGTGGAACGCATCGAGGTCGACGCTTCCTTGCTGTCACGGCTGTTCTCATCGCTGCTTCCCAAAGCGATGACCTCGCTGGTTCTGACCGCCGGCGCGGTCGTCATCACCTCGATGGCGAGCCCTTTGGCCGGTGCCGTGGTGTTCGGTTACGTGCTGCTGTCGGTGGCGATGCTCTGGTGGACCAAGCGCATCACAGACCGCCATGTCCTCGTGGCGTCGAACGTACGGACTGAGGTCTTCCGCGAGATCGGCGACCTGATCGCAGCCCGAGAGAGCGTCGGGGTCAACTCCGAGGACCGCGGGCTCCGCCGCATGCTGGTCCTGCTGCGGTCCTGGTTCCCGGTACGGCATACCGCCAATCGGGCGGCCACCTCGATGTGGACCTCGTCGATCGCCGTCTACGGAGTGGCGGCCACGATGATGCTGCTGCTCGCCCCCCTGCTCGGAGCCGGAGCGGGCACGGTGGCGCTCGTCGTCCTGGTCGTCCAGTACATGGACACCGTTCGGCGTCCGTTGGAACAGTTGCGCGAGGAGATGCAGGCACTGCCCGAAGCACAGGCCGGCGCCACTCGGGTCATGGCGTTCAAGGCGCTCTTCCCCGACCTGCGCGCTCCAGAGGCGGCGGACACAGGAGAGCGGCCACCGGCTCACATCGTTTTCACCGATGTCGCGTTCCAGTACGCCGACGGCACCGCGGTGCTGGACGGGTTGAACCTTGACGTTCCCGCGGGTGGAGTCCTGGCGCTGACGGGCCGAACCGGAAGCGGTAAGAGCACCGTGCTGCGACTTCTCCTCGGGGAGCTCAGGCCGTCCCGCGGAAGGATCGAGATCAGCGGTGAGGACCCCGCGGACCTGGGACCCGAGTCCTCCGCCCGCCTGTTCGGAACGGTCGGCCAGGAAACGGTGATCCTTCCAGGAACCCTCCGGGAGAATCTGACACTGTTCTCGGATCGCGTCTCCGACGAACAGCTCACCGACACGCTCCGTCATCTCGGTCTGACCGGATGGCTTGACCGGTACCCACAGGGCTGGGATCACCGCGTCTCCGGCTCCGCGGACCTGGCAGCCGGAGAGGCGCGCATCATCGCGCTGTTCCGCGCCATGATGCGCAGACCGGCCGTCCTCGTTCTCGACGAGGTCACCGCGGGGCTCGACGACGAATGGGCGTCAGTCGTCGAACAGGCAGTCGAGCGGTTGAGCGGTGACAGCACCGTGGTCCTCGCAACGCACAGCCCGACCCTGAACGCGTCGGCGACCGAACGGGTGCGGCTGGCGGGTCCCACCGGAGCGCACACCCGCGCAGGAGAATACGTTGACTGAAGGATCCGCCTCTCGCACCATGCGGGCGTTCGCCTTCGCCCTTCGGGCGGGATTCCGATTTCCGGCGCCCTACCTGGCCGCCGTGGTCGGGTGGGGCGCGGTCACAGCGCTTCCGTTGGCCTCCGCCTGGGTCCTGGGCCGAACCGTCGAGGCGATCGCGTCCACCCCCTTCGACGGCCTGCGGGTTCTAGGGTTCGCCGCGCTGTTCACCGTGCTCGAACTCGTACGGGTATCGGTCATCTACGCGGCCCTGGACGTTGACCACCGTCACCGGTTCCTGGTGAGTTCCGTGCTGCGCGTCAACCTCGTCCGCAGGGCGATGCGGCCCCCGGCCGCCCGGAACGGAGTCACCCCCGGCGACGTCGTCGACCGCACCCGCTCCGACGTCCAGTCCACCGAGAACGCGATGAGCGAGATCGGTGACCTGGTGAGCCAGACCCTCTTCCTGGTCGGCGCGCTCATCATCATGTCCTCCCTCTCGTGGAGCGCGGCGGTCGGCGGGGTGGCGGTGGTCGTCGTGGTCGTGCTGCTCGCCACCGTCATCGGACCGGTTCTGG
>CALGOD010001090.1 GCA_937957845.1 uncultured Nocardiopsis sp. | reverse complement strand
ACCGAGCGTGCCGACGCCCATCGCCTCGGATATCGCCCCGGCCATCGCGGTCGTCCTCCCAGTCCTTTTCCGTCGAACCCTTGCTGCGCCGCCCCACCTTGAGGGAAAGCTCGGACATGTCCCGGCCGGCCGCCGTCATCATTTCCTCGAGGCGCTCCAAGAAGATACGAATGTCCTCATGCGTTCGGCTGTAACCGGCCCATCCGTCGCCGAACCTCACGATCCGGCGCAGGGTCGAGTCCGAGTTGCCTCCGACGATGATGGGAAGGGGACGCTGAGCGGGCTTGGGGAAGCAGTAGAGGGGCTCGAAGTCCACGAACTCCCCTCGGTACTCGCTCAGCTCCTCCTCGGACCACAGGACGCGCATCGCGGCCAGGTAGTCGTTCATCCGGGCGCCGCGTCGTTCAAAAGGCACGTCGAGCGCCTCGTACTCCTCCTCGGACCAGCCCACACCGACACCGAACTCGAAGCGTCCGCCACTGAGCTGGTCCAGGCTCGCCACTTGGCGGGCGGTGACGATCGGGTTGCGCTGCGGCACCACGAAGACGTAGGTCCCGATGCGCAGCGTCGTCGTGCTCGCCGCGATGGAGGAGGCGAGTACCAACGGGTCGTGGACCCCCAGCATCCGGTCGACCTCCTCCCCGCCGCCCGACTCGTACGGGTACTTCGAACGATAGGTCGGGAAGAACACGACGTGCTCGGGCAACCACACCGAGTTGTACCCGAGCTCCTCGATCAGCTGGGCCGCGTCATTGGACCACGTACCCGACCGGCTGCCCATCCCCGGGAACAACTCACTGATACCAAGCCTGCTCATCGCCGGCCTCCCTCGACCTCGTCCTCCGTGCCCTGGACGAACCGTTCCTTGAGCACGTGTTTCATGACCTTCGAACTGGCGTTGCGTGGCAACTCGTCCACGAAGAACACGTTCACCGGCTTCTTGTAACCGGCCAGTTGCGACCGTGCGTAGTCGCGCACGGCCTCCTCCGATATCTCCGTGCCCGGCACGGGCACGACGGCGGCGGAGACCGCCTCGCCCCAACGCTCGTCGGGCAACCCGAAGACCGCCGCGTCGACGACCTCCTCCATCGAGAGCAGGACCCGTTCGACCTCCGCGGGATAGACGTTGGCCCCTCCGCTGATGATGAGATCCTGGGCCCGCCCGGTGAGGTAGAAGTAGCCGGCTTCGTCGCGGTATCCCAGATCGCCGGTGAAGTACTCGCCGTCTCGAAAGACCTCCGCGGTCTTCTCCGGCTGGCCGTGATAGCCGGAGAACATGGTGTCGGCCTCGATGACGAGCTCGCCGATCTCACCATCGGGAACCGTGTGACCTTCGCTGTCGACGACGCGCACCGACGCGGTCGGCAGCGGACGGCCGACGGAGGAGAAGATGTCGCGTGCCGTGCCGTGGCCCGTCCAATCACCGCGGTTGGTGATGGTGATCGGACCGATGACCTCGGTCATGCCCCAGGTCTCCACCAGTCGGTCGCCGATGGTACCGACGAGTTTCTCGGCCAGCTCGGCCGGCAGTGGCCCACCGGAGTGGAGCACGCTCTGCAGGGTCCCCAACGCCTCGGGATAGGCCTCCAGGGCGGCGAGCAGTCCTGGGATCAAAGGGGTGAGCCCTAGTGTGAAGGTGGCCCCGTGCTCGACCATGTGTCGGCCCCACTCCTCGGGCGTCGCACCGGGGATGAACGCCACGGTCCCACCTGTGTAGAAATGCGGGAAGATCACCCCCCACAGTCCCGAGACGAAGGACCACCCTCCCGGGAACGCCACGTGGCCTTGCAACGGCATCCGGTAGGCGTACGGCACCAGCTTGACGCAGTTGACCACCGCGCGATGGCTGACCAGGACCCCCTTGGGGAAACCCGTCGTGCCGCTGGTGTAGCCGATCAGCGCGATGTCCTCCGATGATCGGTCGATCGGCAGCGGCGAAGCCTCGGCACCGGCGAGCGCCTCGGCGTACGGCGTGGCACCCGGAGGCGGCGACTCGTCGATGGACAACCACGCCGAGAGGCGGTCGGCGAGGGCCGACTCGGCCGCCACCTTGCTCACTTGATCGGTGTGGATCAACGCGACGGAACCCGAGTCGGTCAATACGTGGTCGAGTTCCGGTGCCGTGAGACGGTCATTGACGTGGACCGCGGTGTAGCCGCCGAGCGCGAGCCCGACGTAGACCTCCAATGACTCGACCCGGTCGCCGAGCATCGCCGCGATCGAGGCACCGGGCCGTAGGCCCCGAGCCCGCAACACGTGGGTGAGCCGCCACCCGTTCTCGATCACCTCCGCGAACGTGCGTTCCTCTCCCCTCGACATGATCGCCACGTTGTCGGCGAACCGGCGGCCGGCCTTGCGGAAGAGTTCTCCCAGAGTCTCCGCGGTCATACGTGCTCCTTCAGGTCATAGAGTCGTACGGCGTTTCGCGCCAGGAAGAGCGCCAGTTCCTCCGCGCTCAACACGGGCGGGTCCCCCGCGTGCGGCGACGCCAGGTCGAGGACCCTCGCGATCCATTCCTCCAGGTGCGCACCGTCAGGGTCCTCCCTGGGGCCCCGGATGATGTCGGACCCGAAGATGAGGCGATGCGCGCCGATCTGATCCCGCATCCGACGCACCCGACGTCGAAACTCGGGGTAATCGCTCAGGGCGCAACGCTGCCAAAGCGACAGCTCCAGATAGGCGTGCCGCCAACCGGTCGCGCAGTCCAATGCCTCCGCCCACCAGGCCTCCAGCCCGGCGTGCGCGAACACCACACGGAGTTCGGGATGGCGCGCCATCATCGAGGCGACCTCGGCGGGACGGCAACGGGCGACCTGAAGCGGATCCCCACCCAGAGGACTGGTGTGGATCACGGCCGGCAGCCCGCGTTCCTGTAGCGCGTCGAACAGCCAGGAATGGGAGCCGTCGGCCAGGTCCCAGCCCGCCGCCGGGTAAAGCTTGAAGCCCTTGCAATGGGGGTGTTCGAGCGCGGCGGCGAACAGCTCTCGCGCGTTCTCGTGTCTTGGGTCGAGACCGGCGCAGAAGTAGAGGCGTCCTTCGTTCTCCGCGGCGACCTTCTCGTAACGGGCGTTGAGTTCACCGATGGGCAGGTGCCGTCCCCCCGGAGCCCCCACGATCGTCCAGTCCACCACGGGCACCACTCCCGCGGCGACGCCCGCACGGTCGAAGGCGGCCATGGTCAACGTGGCGTCCGGGTCGCTCTGGCCCACCGCGACCCGGTCCAGCAGGGTCTTGGGATCACGCTCGGGGAGTCGCCGCCCGGCGGCCTGTCGGGCCCAAGCACGACGGAGGCCCTCGGGGAGCCACGTCGCGTCCCAGACGTGCATGTGCGCGTCGATGACGAGGTCGCTCATCTAGCCCCTCCCCAGTACGTGCACGGTGGAGGCGGCCGTTTGCCAATCGATCACCCCGCCGCCGATCTGCACCACCGCGCGTCGCGGCTCGGTGTCGAGTTGGAGTGGCCCCGCCTCTCCGCGAAGTTGCTACTCGGCGACGAGTGTGTCGACGTCCTCCTCCCGCGCGGCGTCGACCCGCTCGA
>CALGOD010001089.1 GCA_937957845.1 uncultured Nocardiopsis sp. | reverse complement strand
GCTCCGCGTTCTCCGGAGCCGGCCTCCCCGTTCCGGTGCCGCACGACCTCCGGCAGGGCATCGTGGAGACCCTGGCGAGCCGCGACGCCGAAGCCGTGACGAGCGGTCGCGTACCTCCCGGCGCCCACGGTCACCTCTTCTCCTCCTTCCCCGCCCCTTCGGAACCGTCGTCGGCGGCCCGACTCCGCTGCCACGGCCACCGGTTCTCCAGCTCGACCTCCAGCGAGAAGCTGAGGAACGTACGGATCAGTACGATCCCGGCGAGCACGCCGACGCTGCGGAAGGTCGGCTCGATCGCGACCGTGCGGATGATGTCCCCGGCCACCAGGAATTCCAGGCCCAGCAGGATCGCCCGCCCCACTCCCTGCCGGTAGGGCCGGTAGACCTGGGTCAGGGGCACGCGCTGGGCCAGGCGATACAGGAACACGGCCGTCGCCCCGGCCGTGCCGACGACGATCACCGCGACGCCGACCACGTCGACCGCCGTCCCCACGGCCTCGATCACCTCGGCTGTGTCCATACGCCCCCTCCTCCCGCCCGACCGGGTGGTGAACGGCACCGGGGTGATCGCAGAGGAGACGGGCGCGGGCCGTCCACCCGCTCATCGGGGCGGACACCGGACGTTCGCCGGTGCCACCGGCGACGCTCCGGAGCGACCATGCCGGTGTCATTCCGAACTGTGCCCCGACCAGCGGACCGGACACCGCCCGTCCCGAAACCGGCCGGCCCGCCGGGTCACGCCTCGTCGAAACGCGCGCGTGCGCGCCGGACCTCGGGCAGGGTCGCGGCGGTCCAGTTCCAGAGCGCGTCGATGAGCTCTTGGAGGGTCGCCCCGAGCGGCAGCATGCGGTACTCGACGGCGACGGGGCGCGTGTTCACGACGACGCGTTCGATCATGCCGTTGCGCTCAAGGCGCCGCAGTGTCGTCGTGAGCGATTTCTGGGTCACCTCCGGTATCGCCCGGCGCAGCTCGTTGAAGCGCCGAGGGCGCTCGCACAGCCTGTCGAGCACCTGCAAGGACCACTTGTCGAGCACCTGGTCGAGCAGTTCCCGGTGCTCGGTGGTGAGTTGGGGCGATCCGGATTCGGGGTGAGAGGTATCCGTCATGAAACCTGGTCTCGTTGAAGTTCCCTTTCGATACAAGGTAGTCCTTGGATACCTGCAAGCGAAACGAACGAAGGGCTCTCCGATGGCCGTACGGCTCCTCACCCCCGAGGGCATGTTCCAACCCGTCCCCTACCACCATGTCTCGGTCGGCACGGGCACCCGTCAAGTGCACGTGGCCGGCCAGATCGCCCGCGACGCCGAGGGGAACCGCGTCGCCACCGGTGACCTCGCCGGCCAGATCGCACAAGCCCTACGCAACACCGCGCGCGGGCTGGCCGGCGCCGGCGCGAGCTTCTCCGACGTCGTGCGGCTCAGGTTCTTCGTCACCGACTGGAGCCCGGAGAAGTACGACGACTTCCTCACCGGCATCGAGCTCGTCGCCGAAGAGCTCGGGATCCCTCGGCCCCTGCCGCCCCTGTCCGCCATCGGCGTCGACTACCTGTTCGAGCCCGACGTCCTGGTCGAGGTCGAGGCGTTCGCCGTCCTCGACTGAGAGAGGGCGCCTCCGCACTCCGGTGGACGCGGGAACATCTGCTCCCGCGTCCGCCTCGTGGTGCGTGCGGTGACCCTCCCTGCCCGGCCTCCGGGACCTTCTCAGTTCCCGGCGAAGGGGCCGCCTTGGCCGAAGACCCGCTCGGCGAAGCGCTCCCCCACACGGAGGTGGGTGGCGGCGTCCAGGTGGAGCCGGTCGGGCAGGGGCAGCTCGGCGGCGTCTGCCTCCCCGTACAGTTCCCGGCCGTCCAGGTAGTGCAGATTCGGGTCCCCGGACGCGCGTTCGCGCACGATCCGCTCCAGTTCACGGCGGATCGTGGTGAGGGTGAGTCGGGTGGGGTCGGAAGGATCGCCGGTCGCCTTGAACTCGGCCCGGCCCTGTGCGAGGGCCTCGGGGTCCATCGCGGCCGGTCCCGGGGTGTTCTCGTGGATGGGGCAGTACAGGGCCGAGACCACCAGCAGAGGCACGTCGGGGTGGCCTTCGCGCAGGGTGTCGAGGAAACCGTGCACTGCGGGACCCAGGGCACGCAGGCGCATCAGGTCGGCGTTGACGAGGTTGATCCCGAGCTTGACGCTGATCAGGTCCGCCGGTGTCTCGCGCATGGTGCGGGCCATGAAGGGGTCCAGCAGGGCGCTACCGCCCAGCCCCAGGTTGACCAACTCCGCTCCTCCGCGGTCGGCGGCGACGACCGGCCAGATGCCGGTCGGGTCGGCGGCGTTGGAGCCGTGACTGATGGAGCTGCCGTGATGCAGCCACACGCGGCGGCCGGAGTCCGCGAGGGGCGCGACGGGGGCGTCGGTGCGCAGCTCCACCAGTTCGGTGGTCTCGTCGTGCGGCAGCCAGACCTCCACGTCCTTGACGTGGCCCGGCAGACCGTCGAAGCGCAGGGTGCCGGGCTCGCCGCGGGTGGGGGTGAAGGTACCCGTGGCCATGTCGATCTCCAGGACGTCGCCCCCGTCCACAGTGCCCCGCGCGGTGGGACGGCCGTCCACGCGTAGTTCGTAGACCCCGTCCGGTCGGGGAGGCACGCCCGCGTAGCGACGCTTGGTGGGCACGGTGTCCAGTTCGACCACGGTGGCGCGGGTGCGCAGCGCCACACGCACGCCGGAGGGCTGGGACTCGACCATGGCCAGCTGGGGGTCGTCGCACTGGGCGCGCGCCCAGGCGGGTAGCCGGTGGGGCAGCAGCCCACGGTCGGTGCGCTCCAGTTCCAACGCACCACGGACCAACTCCGGGTTCAGGGGCGTGGCGGTCAGGTGTTCGTCCATGGTGTCCATTCTCCTGGAGGTCCGGCGCAGGGCGCTCGCTCCTGCGTCCGTGCCTCCGCCATGGCCCTGATGCGCCGCGACCGTGTTCTTGTGGTCATTTTCGAAGCCGAAAGTGACCACAAGAACACGGTCGCCATTCACCCGCGAGTGCTCCGGCCCACAGGCGCTCCGATCCACAGGCGCTCCGGCCCACAGGCGGACTCTTGGGAAGGAAGTGCCGGAGGGGACCTATGTGCCGTTCGCCCCTCGAAAGCACGCGCTGCTTTACTGTGTGGCGTTCAAACGACGGGGCTCTCCGAAACCGAGCACCCGTCGCTCCCCCCGCGTACCCGTGGTCCCCTCGACAACCACGGGGAGGAAGGAAGGCTTCGCACGTGCGTTCTGATGGGTCCGCCGGTTCCGCTTCCCGCTCATGCCCGGTCACCGCGGCCCGTGAAGCGGCGGTACCGCTGTACGGGCGGTCCGACACCCCTGTCCCCCACCTGCTCGACCAGCTGCGGCAACGCTTCGGCGCCCTGGCCCCCGTGGAGGTCGCGCCGGGAGTGTTGGCCTGGATCGCGTTGAGCTACGACCTCAACCGCGAGGTCCTGCAGGACGCCCGCACCTTTCCCCGCGATCCGCGTCGGTGGAAGGAGGCCAAAGAGGGGCGTGCCACCCCTGACAAGGTCCCCG
>CALGOD010001088.1 GCA_937957845.1 uncultured Nocardiopsis sp. | reverse complement strand
CCGGAGACCAGCCCCCTGCCAAGGGAAACGTCCCGTCCACGGGACGCTCACCACCTCAGGGGCCGCCGGGGTGGACACCAGGCTCGCATACGCCCCGACACGCCTCCAACGCGCCACCCTCCGAGGAGACCGGGCCACGGCACCGATCGAGCACCCCGCGCGACCGAATCGTCACGGAGGGCTTCGAAGGTTACCCACACCACCCCGTTACCGGCCGGTAGGGGGCGGTGTGGGGCAACGACATCCCGGGTAGCGGACGATAGGCTCGGTCATGGCTGACCCCGTCGTGGTCTCCAGTCCGCGACGGCCGCCGTTCGGGGATATCCGAGGGCGACACGTCCACGTTCCACACAGCCATGCGTGGACACACCCTCCCCTCGGGTCCGCCCTCGTGGCGGTCCATCGGAATGCCCGGCGGTGGTTCGAAGATCAACGCGACCAGCACACCCCGCGTTCCAGCCGCCGGGCGCAGGGGGTGCCCAGAAGGAGAACGAAAGTCCGTGAGCACCCACACCCCGCAGACCCTGGAGTGGTCGGACCTCGACCTCCGCGCCGTCAACACGGTCCGGGCACTGGCGATGGACTCGGTCGAGAAGGCGGGCAACGGACACCCCGGCACAGCGATGAGTCTGGCGCCCGCCGCCTACCTGCTCTTCCAGAAGGTCATGCGGCACGACCCCTCCGAACCCGAGTGGACCGGCCGCGACCGTTTCGTGCTGTCGGTCGGCCACTCCAGCCTCACCCTCTACATCCAGCTCTACCTCGCCGGATACGGGCTGGAGCTGGACGACCTCAAGAGCCTGCGCCAGTGGGGGAGCCGTACTCCGGGGCACCCGGAGTACAGCCACACCCCCGGCGTGGAGACCACCACCGGGCCCCTGGGCCAGGGTGTGGGCAACGCCGTCGGCATGGCCATGGCCGCCCGTCGTGAGCGGGGTCTGTTCAACCCCGAGGCGGGTCCGGGCGCCAGCCCCTTCGACCACCACATCTTCGCCCTGTGCTCCGACGGCGACGTCCAAGAGGGTGTGAGCCACGAGGCCAGCGCCCTGGCGGGGACCCAGAAGCTGGGCAACCTCATCATGATCTGGGACGACAACAGGATCTCCATCGAGGACGACACCCGCATCGCGCACTCGGAGGACGTCGCCGAGCGTTACCGCGCCTACGGCTGGCACGTGGAGGAGGTCGACTGGACCTCCACCGGCGAGTACGTCGAGGACGTCGACGCCCTGTACCAGGCCATCCTGCGAGGCAAGGCCGAGACCGAGCGCCCGACCTTCATCCGCCTGCGCACCATCATCGGCTGGCCCGCGCCCAACAAGCAGAACACCGGCGCCATCCATGGTGCGGCCATCGGCCAGGAGGAGATCTCCGCCACCAAGGCGATCCTCGGCCTGCCCGACGAGCCCTTCGCCGTCGAGGACGCGGTCATCGAGCACACCCGCCGCGCCATCGACCGGGGTCGGGAGGCGCGCGCCGCCTGGGATGTCGAGTTCAAGGCCTGGCACGACAGCGCCGGCGAGCACGCCGAGCTGTTCGACCGCCTCGTCCACAAGCGACTGCCCGAGGGCTGGGAGAAGAAGATCCCCGCCTTCGAGGCCAGTGAGAAGGGCATGGCCACCCGCAAGGCCAGTGGCGAGGTGCTCTCGGCCGTCGCGCCGGTGCTGCCGGAACTGTGGGGCGGCTCGGCCGACCTGGCCGGGTCCAACAACACCACGCCCAAGGGTGAGCAGTCCTTCCTGCCCTTCGACCGCGCCAGCGAGATGTTCCCGGGAAGCCCCTACGGGCGCGTGCTGCACTTCGGCGTGCGCGAGCACGGCATGGGAACGATCCTCAACGGCATCGCCCTGCACGGGCCCACCCGTCCCTACGGCGGCACGTTCTTGGTCTTCAGCGACTACATGCGCCCCGCGGTGCGCCTGGCCGCGATCATGCAGCTGCCCGTCGTCTACGTGTGGACGCACGACTCCATCGGCCTGGGCGAGGACGGCCCGACCCACCAGCCGGTCGAGCACCTGTGGTCGCTGCGCGCCATCCACGGCCTGGACGTCATCCGTCCGGCCGACGCCAACGAGACCGCCGTGGTGTGGCGCTCGGTCATCGAGAACGGTGATCGTCCCTCCGCGTTGGCGCTGACCCGTCAGAACCTGCCCGTCCTGGACCGCGAGGAGTACGCCTCGGCGGAGAACGCGGTCAAGGGCGGCTACGTGCTGGCCGAGGCGGACGGGGGCACCCCTGAGTTGATCATCATCGCCACCGGCAGCGAGGTGCAGATCGCGCTGGAGGCCCGGAAGGAGTTGCAGCAGGCCGGCACCCCCACCCGGGTGGTCTCCATGACGTGCG
Organism: uncultured Nocardiopsis sp.; assembly: GCA_937957845.1. Lineage (GTDB taxonomy): Bacteria > Actinomycetota > Actinomycetes > Streptosporangiales > Streptosporangiaceae > Nocardiopsis. The sequence continues at coordinate 2,376 of CALGOD010001088.1, read as the reverse complement.
TGGAGTGGTTCGAACGCCAGAGCCAGGAGTACCGCGACGAGGTGCTGCCGCCCTCGGTGCGCGCCCGTGTGTCGGTGGAGGCCGGCATCGCCATGGGCTGGCGCGCCTACGTCGGTGACGCCGGGGAGTCGGTCAGCCTGGAGCACTACGGCGCCTCCGCCCCGTACCAGGTCCTGTACGAGAAGTTCGGATTCACCACCGAGGCCGTCGTCGAGGCGGCTCGCAAGAGCCTCTCCAAGGCCGGAAGCTGACCCGGACGGGCCCCGTCGCACGTGCGACGGGGCCCGTCCCACGTGTGCGACAAGGGGCGACACCTTACTCGCCCCGAGGAAGGCGTGATACCCATGAGCAACGCACTCCAGGACCTCTCCCAGGCGGGCGTGTCCATCTGGCTGGACGACCTGAGCCGGGAGCGGCTGCGTTCGGGCAACCTGGCCGAGCTGATCTCGACCCACCACCTGGTCGGAGTCACCTCCAACCCCACCATCTTCGACAAGGCCCTCTCCGAGGGGAACGCCTACGACCAGCAGGTCCACGAGCTGGCCGGGTCTCGGTGGAGGAGGCGGTCCGTATGATCACCGCCTACGACATCCGTTGGGCCGCGGACGTCCTGCGTCCGGTCTATGACTCCACCGACCGCGTGGACGGCCGGGTCTCGTTGGAGGTCGACCCGCGACTGGCCCATGAGACCGAGCGCACGGTCGCCGAGGCCAAGGCGCTGTGGTGGCTGGTGGACCGACCCAACCTGATGATCAAGATCCCGGCCACGGCCGCGGGACTTCCGGCGATCACCCAGGTGCTGGGGCAGGGCATCAGCGTCAACGTCACGCTGATCTTCTCCCTGGAGCGCTACCGCCAGGTGATGGACGCGTTCCTGGAGGGGATGGAGCTGGCCCGCGCCAACGGCCACGACCTCTCCCGCATCCAGTCGGTGGCCTCCTTCTTCGTCAGCCGCGTGGACACCGAGGTGGACAGGCGCCTGAAGGAGATCGACACCGACGAGGCACGCTCCCTGCTGGGCCGGGCCGCCATCGCCAACGCCCGCCTGGCCTACCAGGCCCACCAGGAGGTCTTCTCCTCCTCCGAGTGGAAGGCCCTGGAGGAACAGGGCGCCAAGCCGCAGCGCCCGCTGTGGGCCTCCACCGGTGTGAAGGACCCCTCCTACGAGGACACCCTCTACGTCACCGAACTGGTGGCGCGCGACACCGTGAACACGATGCCGCAGGCCACGTTGGACGCCACCGCCGACCACGGCCGGATCACCGGGAACACCGTGCTGGGCACCTACGACCAGGCAAGGGCCGACTTCGCCGCGCTGGAGGACGCCGGGATCAATCTGACCGACGTGTTCGCGGTGCTGGAGGAGGAGGGCGTGGACAAGTTCATCAAGTCCTGGGACAGCCTGCTCGGCGCGCTGTCGGCCAAGCTCGACAAGCTCTCCTGAGTACCGTGGCCGCCCCGGCCCGAGCGCCGGGAGGGCCGCGTCCGCTCTTCCGTCACCGAACCCGTCCCCGCCGTCCCGTACGGGGCGGCGGGGACGGACCCGATCATCCCACCGGCCACTCTCGACAGGAAGACGAGACCCTTGAAAGAACCGGTGATGCCCGGAGCGGTCCCCAATCCGCTCCGCAACACCTTGGACCGCAGACTTCCTCGCATCGCCGGCCCCAGCGTGTTGGTGCTGTTCGGCGTCACGGGCGACCTGGCCCGGAAGAAGCTCCTCCCCGCCATCTACGACCTGGCCAACCGGGGGATGCTGCCGCCGGGCTTCGGCTTGGTGGGGTTCGCCCGGCGCGACTGGGAGGACCAGGACTTCGCGGACCAGGCCTACCGGGCGGTGCGCGAGCACGCACGTACCCCGTTCCGTGAGGACGTGTGGCGGCAGCTGAGCGAGGGAGTCCGTTTCGTACAGGGTGAACTGCACGACGAGGACGCTTTCGACCGACTGGCCCAGTGTGTACGCGAGTTGGACTCCGCGCGTGGCACCGGCGGCAACTACGCGTTCTACCTGTCGCTTCCGCCCAAGCTGTTCCCGACCGTGGTCACACAGCTCAAACGGTGCGGCCTGGCCGAGGCCGGGGACGACGAGATCCCCCGAGGCGGGATACGGCCGTGGCGTCGGGTGGTGATCGAAAAGCCCTTCGGACACGACCTGGCCAGCGCCCAGGAGCTCAACGCGGTGGTGGACGAGGTGTTCCCACCCTCGTCGGTGTTCCGTATCGACCACTACCTGGGCAAGGAGACGGTCCAGAACATCCTCGCCCTGCGCTTCGCCAACACCCTGTTCGAACCCCTGTGGAACCGCGGTTACGTCGACCACGTACAGATCACCATGGCCGAGGACATCGGTGTGGGTGGTCGCGCGGGCTACTACGA
>CALGOD010001087.1 GCA_937957845.1 uncultured Nocardiopsis sp. | reverse complement strand
CTCCCTTCGTCTGCTCCCGAGCGAGCTAGGTCAGGCCACCCCCCAGCACCTGGCACTGTTCGAGGCGGCAGAGCAGGCCTAGGAGGAGCCCCTCTACCCGGCCCCGGCTCCCGGGACCAGGTCCGAGGACCTGCCTCCGCGGCGGGTGGCCGTGGTCATCGCCATGGAGATGGAGCCCCGTACCCACACGCACCGGGTCCGTTTCGACATCGGTGCCCACGTACGCGCGGAGTGTGAGCGCGCGGGGGTCGACCTCGACGAGGAGCGGATGGCACGCCTGGAGGAGGCGGTACGCGGAGGCGTTCACGATCCCATCGGGGCCAACGAGGTCCTGAGCTACATCGGCAACATCATGGCCAGCCGGATCTCCTCCTCCCGCAACCTCGTCGGCCCCTCCTTCACCATGGCCTGCGACGCCACCTCCGGGCCGCGTGCCTTGGAGGTGGCCCGCCTCCTGCTGCTGGACCCGGACATCGAGGCGGTTCTGGTGGGAGGCGTGGACCTCGCGGCGGGTGTGGAGAGCACCCGTGCCCGGGCCCGTCTGGCGGACCGGGACGGAGACGAGCTTCCCCCGCTCGGCGACGGCGCTGCGGCCCTCGTGCTCACCCGGACGGAGGAGGACGGAAGGGAGGACCGGGGCACCGTCGTCCTGGAAGCGGTCGAACTGTGCTCGGACTCCCGAGGCGTCGACGCGGCCGTCGCCGGAGCGGCCTCCCTGGCCCTGGAGTCGTCGGGCCTCTCCCCCGCCGACGTGGGATACCTCGGACTCGGGGGAGACACCGGACGCGTTCGTCTGAGCGAGGCGCGCGCACTGGCCCCGATCCACGTAGGGGACCGAGGCGAGGGCTTCGATCCGTACGGGTGCGTGCTGTACTCCACCTCCGCCCTGACAGGGGACACCGGGCGGGCCGCCTCCCTGGTCTCCCTGGTCTCCGCGGTGACGTCGCTCCGCGCCGCCGAACTGCCCTCCGCGCCGGAAGGCCTGTTCGGTCCGGGGGGAGAGATCCCCTCGGACTCCCGTTTCACCGTTCTCGGCGGACCCCAGCCCTGGTTGGCCCGGGAACGGGGAGCCGCACGCGTCGCCGCCCTGAGTGTTCCGTGCACGAGCGGACCGGGTGGCGCGAGCGCGGCGTACGTGCTGCTCAGCATGAGCACGCCCCGGCGGGAGAGCGTGGAGCGGGGTGGCGGCGCCGACTGGACCCGCACACCGGGAGTCCCCCTGGTGGTGCCGTTCTCAGGAGGGGACGGCGCCGCGCTGGCCGCCGAGGCTCGGGGCATGCTCGATCGCCTCGAACGGGGAGAGGACGTCCACGACCTGGTACGGGCCGCCGTGCGGGCTCCGCGTACCGAACGCTACACGGCGGTCCTCGTGGCCGAGGGCACCGAACGGCTGGCGGGGGAGTTGGCGGCGGCCGTACGCGACCTGCCCGAAGTGATCGCGGCAGGCGGGGAGTGGGCCACTCCCTCGGGCAGCTACTGCACCGCCGCCCCCATGGGAAGTGGGGGCCGGGTGGCGTTCGTCTATCCCGGCGCGTTCACCACCTACCCGGGCGCGGGCGGTGACCTGTTCCGCTCCCTCCCTCAGTTGAGGGAGAGGTTCGAGACGCTGTCGGACCTTCCCGAGGCCCGACTCAAGCACCGGGCCCTGTACCCCCGGACGTTGGGCCCGATGGGGCGGCGCGATCTGATGCGCCACGAGGCCGAGTTGATAGAGGACATCCCGACCATGCTGGCGACCGGGACCAACCTCGCGGTCCTGAACACCCAGGCACTCAGGGACGTGCTCGGGATCAGGCCGCACGGCGGTCTCGGCTACAGCCTGGGCGAGAGCAGCATGCTCTTCGCGATGGACGTCTGGTCCGAAGCGGCCAGAGACGACTCGGCCCTGGCCGCGAGCCCTCTCTTCCGCGACCGGCTCCGGGGACGCAAGGAGCGGGTCCGGGAGGAATGGGGCCTGCCCCCGGATCTGCCGGACGAGCGGGTCTGGGCCACGCGGGTACTCCTGGCTCCGCCCGCGGAGGGGCGCCCCCACCTGGCCGACCTGGGACGGGTGTACCTGACCCACGTCAACACACCCCGAGAGGTGGTCGTGGCGGGAGCGCCCGAACAGGTGGAGGCCCTGGTGGAACGGGTCGGCCGACCTTCCGCCAAGGCCCCGGCCAACCACGTCATGCACTGCCCGGTCGTCGATCCGGAGCTGCGCGCCTTGGCCGCGCTGAACGACTATCCCCTGGGCGACCCCGACCCCGAGCTCGAACTGCTCTCGGCCTATGACCTCGACCGCGTCAACTTCCGTGATCGCACGGCCATGGCGGGCCGGATCGCCTGGACCCTGCGCAGCACCATCGACTTCGCGCGGCTGGCCGAGACCGCCCACGAGCGGGGCTTCCGCTACTTCGTGGAGGTCGGCCCCGGAGCCACCTGTACGCGGTGGATCACGGAGACGTTGTCGGACCGACCCCATCTGGCCGTCTCCGTGGACCGGCGCGGCGCCTCCGCGTCCGTGTCCCTGGCACGGGCGCTCGCACGCCTGGTCAGCCACGGCCTGCCCGCCGCGATCGATGCTCTCTACCCCAGGACCCCCACCCCGCCCCGCTCCCCCTCGGTCCGCGTCGTCTGCGGCGGCGAGTCCATCGCCGAACGCGTCGAGCGCTCCGCCGCCCTGGCTCTGGCCGGGGCAGGGAGCGGTACTCCCCCGGCACCGACCAGTACAACCCCCCCGACCCCTGAGGCGGCGACGACCGTGACGGCTACCGCACCGGACAGCCCTCCTGCCCCCCTGTCCTCCGACGAACTCGTGAGCATGGAGGCCGAGCCCTTCGTGCACCTTCCCTCCCGTACCGGGCCTCAGCCCGCCACCGCGGAAACGGATACCGCCCCGGTCCCGGCCGCGGTGACGGGCCAGGTGATGCCGCCCCCGGGCACCGGTTCCGTGGCGCTCCCCGCTGAGCCGGTCCACGGGATCCCCTCACCCCTGGTGGCGATGGCGTCCGGGGTGGCCCGGGCGCACCGTGCGGCCCTGCGCGCTCAGCACGCCTTCTTGGACATGACGCTGCGTCCCCTGGAGGGAGGGGAGGAACGGCGGAGGGGAACGTGGGAGGATGGACCTTCCCAAGCCGCCGTCGTTCCCCCTTCCGACCGGCCTGCGGAACCCCTTCCGGCCCCGGCGGACCGTGCCCCCGTTCCCCTCTGGGACGAGGACGACCTGCTGGAGTTCGCGCAAGGGCGCATCGCCCCCGTCTTCGGCCCCGAGTTCGCCGTGATCGACACCTATGAGCGACGCTGTCGACTCCCCGAACCCCCCTACCACTTCGTCAGCAGGGTCACCCGCCTACAAGGGCGACCCGGGCACTTCGAGCCTTCGACGATCACCACGGAGTACGACGTCCCCGTCGGGGCCTGGTACACGGTCGACGGACTCGTCCCCTGCGCGGTCACCATCGAGGCCGGTCAGAGCGACATGTTCCTCATCAGCTACCTGGGTGCGGACTTCCACAACAAGGGCGAACGCGTCTACCGGCTCCTGGACAGCCGGTTGGTCTTCCACGGCGGACTGCCGCGCGAGGGCCAGACACTGCGGTACGACGTGAGGATCGACCGCTTCGTCTGGAACGGCGACAACCTGCTGTTCTTCTTCAACTACCGTTGCTACGCCGACGGCGAGCTCATCCTGGAGCTGCTCGACGCCTGCGCCGGCTTCTTCAGCGACGCCGAGCTGGCCACGCCTTTGGGCATCGTGGAGAACAAGGCCGACCGTGAGCGTCGTGCGGCGATGACCCCCACGTGGTTCAAACCGCTGGTGCGCACCGACCGGACCCATCTGACGGGGGAGGATCTCGCACTCCTCGCCGGGGGACGACTCGGCGACGTCTTCGGTGGCGAGTGGGACCAGAGCGCGGACGGCTGCAACCCCTCCGTGCGGCTGCCCGACTCCATGCTGCGCATGATCGATGAGATCCCGCTCATCGACCGGACGGGCGGGCCCCGCCGGATCGGACTCATCGAGGCGGTCAAGCACCTCGACCCCGACGCCTGGTACTTCACCAGTCACTTCCAGGGCGACCCGGTACTCGCGGGCTCCCTCGTGGCCGAGGGCGGTGTCCAGATCCTCCAGGTGTTCGCCATGTACCTGGGCATGCACCTGGTCTTCCCCGACGCCGAGTTCCAGTCCGTCCCGGGCCTGGAGACCCAGGTCAAGGTGCGCGGACAGATCACCCCCAAGACCTCCTCCATCCGCTACAAGGTGGAGATCACCGGGCTGACGATGCTTCCCCGCCCCACTGTCACGGCCGACATCACCGTCTACGACGGAGACCGTCCCGTCGTGGCCATGCGCGACTTCGGTGTCCAGGTTCGGGAGAAGCCCGGAACCCCCTACCGTCCGGGACCCGGCGGCCTCCCCGTCTTCCTGGGGCGCCGCAACGCCCGCGGCGAGGCGGCGTTCATCAACGAGCTGCACTTGGCGCACGCGGCCAAGGGCGACCTGGGCACCGCCATGGGGCCTGAGTTCGACGTCTACGGTGATCGGCGCGCCCCGCACATCCCCAACGGCGACTTCCAGTTCGTGGACAGGATCATGCGACTGGACGGCGAGCGCGGTGTCCTGCGGCCCGGCGCGACCATGGCCACGGAGTACGACTCTCCCCCCGAGGCCTGGTACTACCACGACAACGCGTCCCCGACCATGCCCAACTGCGTGGCCATGGAGACCTCCCTCCAGGCGGCCATCCTGCTCGGCTACTACCTCGGGGCGACGCTGGCCAGCCCCGACGAAGAGCTGGCCATCCGCAACCTGGACGGCCGTGCGTCCTTCGTGCGCAGGGTCGACCTGCGGGGCAGGACCATCCGGCACGAGACCGAGATGCTCTCCAGCCAGGCCGTACCGGGGGCCACCCTCCAGAACTTCCGCTACCGGCTGCTCGCGGACGACGAGGTGTTCTACGAGGGCGAGTCCCTGTTCGGATACTTCAGCGAGGACGCGCTGGCGAATCAGGTCGGTCTGGACGCGGGCGCCTACGTGGCCCCATGGCTGGAAGAGGCCGGAAAGGGATGCGAACGGCGCGAGATGGCCGTGCGCTCGGACGACCGCTGGTTCACCGCACGACCGGGCTCCGGTCTGCGCCTCTCGGACGGCCACCTGCGCCTGGTCGACGACCTCACCCTGGTGGACGGGGGCGGTGACCACGGGCTCGGCTACCTCTTCGGGCGCCGCGGCATCGACCCCGGCGACTGGTACTTCGACTGCCACTTCCATCGCGATCCCGTCATGCCCGGCTCTCTGGGAGTCGAGGCGGTCATCCAGGGGCTCCAGGCCCACGTGATGGAGAGCGGTCTTTGCGACGACATGGGTCCGGTCCGTTTCGAGACGCCGCTGGACGTGGCGATGGGATGGAAGTACCGAGGCCAGATCCTGCGCGGCGACGGAGAGATGACCTTCGACGCGCACATCAAGGAGGTCCGCCGGGAGGAGGGTCGGCTCCTCGTGATCGCCGACGCCAACGTGTGGAAGCCCGGACTGCGCATCTACGAACTCACCGACGTCGCGGTCGAGGTCCGACCCGTACCGCAGGAGGAGCAGGAATGACCCTGACGAACGAACGACACCTCGCGCCGGGCTTCGTGCACACGGATCCCGAGGGGGTCCACCGTGTGCTGGCAGCGC
>CALGOD010001086.1 GCA_937957845.1 uncultured Nocardiopsis sp. | reverse complement strand
GGACGGGCTGAGGAGGACGGCCGGCAGGCAGAGCAGGAGCAGGGTGACCATCAGCACCACGGGTCGGCCCCGCTCCTCCCGGAGCAGCAGCGGTCTGGCGACCAGGAAGTACACGGCCACCACCGCGGCCATGAGACCGGCGGTCGGCCACCGCCATGGGGGGTCGGTGGCGAGCAGGGCCACGACTCCCATGGCCGCTACCACGGAGGTGAAGTACACGTCCCACCACACGCCCAGGTTCCAGGCGTGGTGCTCGTCGTTGGGAACCTCGGCTTCGGTCGGTCCGGGGAGCGGTGCCGCGGAGGGACCGTGGTCCTCACCGGTCCGTGCGCTCAAGGTGATCATCCGTCCTTCCGCGTCTTCCACCGGAAAGTCAGCAGTACCACCACCAAGCCCACCACACACCACGTTCCCAGGGCGAGGGCGACCGAGGGCAGGTCCCACGAACCGCCGGGTTCGAGGGCGGCCATCTCGGCGGGGAAGAGGGCGGCGCGCAGCCCCTTGGCCATCCACAGCAAGGGGAAGAGCGACGCGAAGTCGAGCACCCACTCCGGTAGGGCGATGACGGGTACGAAGACCCCTGAGGTGAACTGCAGGACGAGGAAGGGCACGACCACGATGCCGGAGGCGGAACGGGCGTTGCGAGCCAGGGAGCTGACCGCGACGCCGAGCAGGGAACACGAGACGGTGCCGAGGGTGAACACCCAGGCCAGGGTTCCCCAGGCGGCCGGGTCCTCGGGCAGTCGTGCGCCGAAGGCCAGGGCCGCCACACCCAGCAGCAGGACCATCTGGCCCAAGGCCAGGAACAGCACCAGAACGGTCTTGCCGAGGAAGTAGGCGCTTGGAGGCATGGGGGTGCCGCGCAGACGGCGCAGCCCTCCGGTGTCGCGTTCGGTAGCGATGGCCAGGGCCAGGGTCTGGAAGCTGACCGACATCAGACCCATCGCGATCAGACCCGGCAGGTAGTAGTCCACGGCGGGCACGCCCATGTCGAACATTCCGTCGAAGATCGACGAGAACATGACCAGGACCAGGGCGGGCAGGGAGAAGGTGAAGATGACGCTCTCCCACTCGCGGACGAACTCGCGGATCTCCAACCGGCCCCGGGACAGCCCGACGCGCAGCGCGCCGGGAAGGAGAGCGGGGACGCGCTCGGTGTCGACGCTCATGCGAGGCCCTCCCTCTCGATGTGGTGGCCGTCGTGGCCGTCCCCTGGCGCGTCCTCACCGATCAGGCACAGGTAGACCTCCTCCAGCGTGGGCCGGTGCACGCTCAGGTCCGGTATCTCACCGGAGAACAGGGTCGCCAGTTCACCCACGACCCTGGTGGGCTCCTCGGTGCGCGTCCGGTGTCGCCGCCCGTCGGCCGTCCAGCTCACGGTGGCCTGGGCCGAGGAGTGGCCGCCCAGTTCGGAAGGGGCGCCCAGGGCGCGGACCTCGCCCCGCGCGATCACGCACACGCGGTCGGCGAGCGCCTCGGCCTCCTCCAGGTAGTGCGTGGTCAGGACGATGGTGGTACCGCCCTCGGCCAGGTCATCGACCAGGGACCAGAAGTCGCGCCGGGCACGGGGGTCGAAGCCCGTGGTGGGTTCGTCCAGGAAGAGCAGCTCCGGGTCGCCGACGATACCGAGGGCCACGTCGAGGCGGCGCCGTTGCCCGCCGGAGAGGGAGGAGGTCCCGGCCCCGGCCTTCTCACCGAGTCCGACCAGCTCCACCACGGAGTCCGGGTCGAGGGGGCGGGGGTAGTAGCCCGCGAAGTGTCGGATCACGTCGCGTACGGGGAGTCGGGGGACCATGGTCTCGCCCTGCCAGACCACGCCGACGCGTGAACGCCAGTGGCGCCCGGCGGTACCGGGATCCTCGCCCAGGACCCGCGCGGTACCGCCGTCGCGGTGGCGGAACCCCTCCAGGATCTCGACGAGAGTGGACTTGCCCGCACCGTTGGGGCCCAGCAGGGCGATGATCTCGCCGCGCGGGACGGTCAGGTCGACACCGGAAAGGGCCTCGTCGTCGCCGTACCTCTTGCGGAGGCCGTGGACCTCGATCGCTGTTTCGCTCATGACACCGACTCTTCCGGAACCGCCTCCTGAGGGGAGTCGGCCGCGGGGACGTATCGGTGTCCTCCGTCCGGAGGACACCGGCACGTTCGGAAGGGACGACGGAGCCGGTGCCTGAGTGCGCCGCCCATCGGACAGGGGCTCGGGAGGAGGGTGTCCAGTGGGCGCGGGCCCAAGGTCAGAACAGGCGCAGGACGTCGGGTTCGATACCGCGCAGTTCGTCGTAGTCCAGCACCACACAGGTGATTCCGCGATCCTCGGCCAGTACGCGGGCCTGCGGCCTGATCTCCTGCGCGGCGAACACGCCGCGCACCGGGGCCAGCTGCGGGTCCCGGTTGAGCAGCTCCAGGTAGCGAGTGAGCTGCTCGACGCCGTCGATGTCCCCGCGTCGTTTGAGCTCCACCGCCACGGTGGCGTTCTCGCCGTCCCGGCACAGGATGTCGACCGGACCGATGGCCGTGGGGTACTCCCGCCGGATGAGCGTGTAGCCCTCACCGAGAGTGGTGATGTGCTCGGCCAGGAGTTCCTGGAGGTGGGCCTCGACGCCGTCCTTCTGTAGCCCCGGGTCCTTGCCCAGTTCGTGTGAGG
>CALGOD010001085.1 GCA_937957845.1 uncultured Nocardiopsis sp. | reverse complement strand
AAGGCCGTGGGATGTTCCCTCCCACGGCTTCCTCCGTCCCAGACTTTCAGGGCTTCACACGGTCGCGTCAGGTCCCTCCTTCACCGCCCTCACCGGTCTCTCCACCACCGGTGTCACCTCCGCCATCGCCACCGCCGGCACCGTCCTCGCCGGTGCCACCTCCGGTACCGCCGGTACCTCCATCACCGGTGTCACCTCCGGTACCCCCATCGCCGGTGCCACCTCCGGTACCGCCGTCGCCGGTTCCCTCACCTCCGCCGCCGGTACCGCCGCCTGTGCCACCGGTACCGCCCCCGCCGGTTCCCTCACCGCCGGTACCGCCACCGCCGCCCGTACCACCCGTGTCGGTTCCTCCACCGCCCCCGGTACCGCCACCGGTACCGCCACCGCCGTCTCCGGAGCCGGAGCCGGAGCCGGAGGACTTGCCGGACGGACTGCCGTAGGACTTCGGTGAGGGGGCGAACTTCTTCTTCTCCAGCCCCGCGAGGGCCTCGCGCATGGAGGCCTGCCAGATCGGTCCGGGCAGGGTGGCGCCGTAGACGATCCCGTAGTACCGCTCACCGATGGTCACGCCTTGGAGCGGGTTCTCCTCACCACCGCGGATATCCCCGACCACCACGGTCGAGGCCAGGTTGGGCGTGTATCCCGCGAACCACGCGTAGGCGGCGCTGTCGGTCGTACCGGTCTTGCCGGCCACCGGACGCCCGACGTCCAGGCCGTTGGCGGTACCGCCCTTGAAGGTCTGCTGAAGCAGGTGGTTGACACCGTCGGCGACCTCGGAGTCGATCACCTCCTCACAGTCGGTGTCCACCTCGATCTCCTCGGCTCCCTCGTCCCCCATCCGGATCGAGGCCACCGGGACCGGCTCGCAATGGGTGCCCCGGGCGGCGAAGGTGGCGTAGGCACTCGCCAGGGTCAACGGGGACACCTCCTGGTCCCCCAGGGTGAAGGAGTTCCACACGCCCATCTCCTGACCGTCGGCGCGGTGGACTCCCAGTCGTTCGGCCATCTTCGCGGTCTCGCACAGGCCGACGCGCTTCTGCAGTTGGGCGAAGTAGGTGTTCACCGACTGCTTGGTCCCGCTGACCATGTCGTGTCTGCCACCGTCGCTCTCGCCGGCGTTGCGCACGTCCCACGAGGCCATCGTGCCGCCCTCGCAGTTGCGCATCCCGTTGACCGACACGGTCTTGGGCGAGGAGAAGCTGGTGCTGTACTTGAGCCCGGAGTCCAGGGCCGCCGCCAGAGTGAACGGTTTGAACGTCGATCCGGCCTGGAAGCCGGAGGAACCACCGTCGGCCTGGTCCACGGACAGGTTGATGGACGTGGTGCCCGGCTCGTCGTCGAAGCCGTAGCCCATGTTCTGGGCCATCGCGCGGACCCGGCCGCTGCCCGGTTCCACGATCACCTGGGCGGCGAACTTGGTGGACTCGTCCGCCGGGACGAACCTCTCGATCGCCTCCTTCGAGGCGTTCTGCATGTCGCCGTCCAGCGTGGTGCGCACGGTGATGCCGCCCTGCCCGATGATCCGGTCGCGCTCTTCCTGGGTGCCGGCGAGCTCCTCGGAGCCGCGCAACCACCGCATGACGTAGTCGCAGAAGGACGGGTTCTCGCTGTGGTAGCAGCTGCCTCCACGCGGGGTCGCGTCCACCTCCAGCTCCGTCGCCTTGTACTCCTCGGCCTCCTGCTCCCGCAGGTGTCCGGTGGCCGCCATCCGGTCCAGCACCACGTCGCGTCGTTCGCGGGCGGCCTCGGGGTTGGTGAGCGGGTCGTAGTAGGAGGGGGCACGCACCAGTCCCACGATCGTGGCGGCCTGTGCGGGATCCAACTCGGAGGCGGGAACGGAGAAGTACCGCCGCGAGGCGATCTCGATCCCGTGCGCGCCCTGTCCGAAGTAGGCGAGGTTCAGGTAGCCCGCCATGATCTCGTCCTTGGTGAACTTCTCCTCGACCTCGATGGCGTAGCGCAGTTCCTGGATCTTGCGCGCCAGGGTCTGCGCGCTGGCGCTCTCCACGTCCTCCTCGTCGTCGGCCTGCTCGATGAGGAGGTTCTTCACGTACTGCTGGGTGATGGTCGAGCCGCCCTGGGTGTCCCCCAGCGCGGTGCGCACCGCGGCCCGGAACAGGCCGCGCAGGTCCAGACCGGAGTGTTCGTGGAAACGGTCGTCCTCGATCGCCATGAGCGCCGCGGGCACCCAGGGGCTGATCTCGTCCAAGGGCACCACGTCGCGCTCGCTCTCGGCGACCTCCGCGATCGGCTCGCCGTCCACGTCGGTGAGCAGGATCCTCTCCGACAGGGGCTGGATGTCCAGATCGCTGGGCAGGGCCATGAAGGCCGCCGCCGAGTCCTTGGCCGCCAGTCCCATGGCCCCCGCCCACGGCAACACCATCGCAGCCGTCAGCAGTCCGGCCACCGCGCTGGTCCCCGCCAGGTGCCGGACCGTGTCCTTCCGGGTCCTCTCCGGCGCCGGCTGGGAGAGCCTCTCGCGCAGAACCGTGAGCCACTGTTCGGGGATCACGTCCCGCAATCGCCGAAGCGGGGATGCGGTGCGTTCTCCCCTCCCGCGCGGCATCTCGTGCCGCCCGCTCGTCGGGCGCTTGTTCGACTCCGTCACGTCGCCCCCTACGACCGTGTCCCGCCCCGCCCGCGGATCGCGCGGACAGAGCTGTCCATCGACCACGCTCCCAGACCCGCCGCAAAGAGAGAGCCGAAGAACCGGGCGTGTCACTGAAAAGCTTCACCAATCCACAGCAAAGCATCTCAGGGTGAACATAGTTCCCCAATGCCACCAAAACAGACGCACGGCGCGATATCCAGCAACAGGCCACAGGAGAATCACGCAGAACCGACCACCCATGAAGAAACGAATCCGGCAAAAGATCTTCTTCGCAGGACTTTCGGCCATGCCTGGGTGTCCGGAATAGGCCTGCGGACCCCATGGGCGCATTCGTTCATCCCTACCCACCTCGCCGCGCGACGCAACGTGACCAATGAGTTTTTTGGCATTCCCCCAGAAGTCGCCGCAAATCAACCACAGAGACGCCTGCATCAGCTGCAACTCTATGGCCGCTTTGTGGTGGTTTGTCCGGGAGGAACCCGCCAAATACCAGCTCTTCACCTGGACATCCGATGTGGCGAGGATCACAGAAATTATTCGGCCCGGCTACTCCGCCAAACCTCACAAGAGGGCTGACGATAGACCGTGGATGACATCGAAGACGCAATCCGGGCAGCTTCGGTTCCGGACGCTTCGTTAACTCCACCTTGCCCTCTATCAAGTTCTGCTTATTTTCGCCTGCCGAAAATCAGAACTCCTCCAAAACGCCCGAACCACGACAATTACGGTGTAGCCAGTGATCGGACGCCTGCCCATCTTCGACATCACTCCCGACAACGATCTCGGCCCGGTCAAAGCCGTTCCCGGAGAACGCTTTACCGTGGGCGCGACGGTGATCCGCGAGGGACACGAATCCCTCGCCGCGGGCGTCGTCGTCTACTCCCCCAAGGGACGCCGCGAGCGCCTCGTGCCCATGCGCGAACACTCTCCCGGTACCGACCGCCACGAGGCCGAGATCAGCCTTCCGGCCGAGGGGAAGTGGTCGTTCGCCGTCGAGTCGTGGACCGACCCCTTCGTCACCTGGTACCACGCCGCACAGGTCAAGATCCCGCTGGACCAGGACACCGCCCTGGTCCTGGAGGAGGGCGCCCGGCTGCTCGCCCGTGCCGCGCGTCGCGTTCCCCGCAAACCCGTGTTGACCGCGGCCGCCAAAGCCCTGCGCGACACCTCTCTCAGCCCGACACGGCGCCTGGCCGCGGCCCTCACGCCCGAGGTCCTCGCCGAGATGGAGCGGTCCCCCCTCCGCGAACTGGTCACCAGGTCCCAGCGCACCAGCGTGGTCGTGCACCGCGAACGTGCCCTGTTCGGCTCCTGGTACGAGTTCTTCCCTCGTTCGGAGGGTGCGCAGGTCGACACGGCACCCGGCCACGAACTCTCGGGCACCTTCGCCACCGCGGCCAAGCGCCTGCCCGCCATCGCCGACATGGGCTGCGACGTGGTCTATCTGCCGCCCATCCACCCGGTGGGCACCACTCACCGCAAGGGGGCCGACAACGCCCTGACCGCCGGTCCCGGCGAACCCGGATCGGTGTGGGCCATCGGCTCCGCCGACGGAGGTCACGACGCCGTCCACCCCGACCTCGGCACGATCGAGGACTTCGACGCCTTCGTGGCCGAGGCGCGCGAGCACGGCCTCGAGATCGCCCTGGACCTGGCTCTGCAGTGCTCACCCGACCACCCGTGGGTCACCGAGCACCCCGAATGGTTCACCACCCGGGCCGACGGCTCCAT
Source organism: uncultured Nocardiopsis sp. (assembly GCA_937957845.1). GTDB lineage: Bacteria > Actinomycetota > Actinomycetes > Streptosporangiales > Streptosporangiaceae > Nocardiopsis. The sequence goes on along the minus strand of CALGOD010001085.1, from coordinate 1,897 downwards.
CGCCTACGCCGAGAACCCGCCGAAGAAGTACCAGGACATCTACCCCCTCAACTTCGACAACGACTTCGAGGGGCTGTACGCGCAGGTCCTGCGGGTGGTCGAGCACTGGATCGACCATGGCGTCAGCATCTTCCGTGTCGACAACCCGCACACCAAACCCGTCGTCTTCTGGGAGCGACTGCTCGCGGACGTCGCCCGCCGGCACCCGGACGTGCTCTTCCTCGCCGAGGCCTTCACCCGTCCCGCGATGATGCGCGTCCTGGCCAAGATCGGCTTCCACCAGTCCTACACCTACTTCACCTGGCGCAACGGCAAGGAGGAGTTGACCGACTACCTCACCGAGCTGAGTCGGGAGACCGCCCACTACCTGCGCCCCAACTTCTTCGCCAACACCCCGGACATCCTGCACGCCTACCTCCAGAACGGAGGCAGGCCCGCCTTCGCGGTACGCGCGGTCCTGGCGGCCCTGCTCTCCCCCACCTGGGGCATCTACTCCGGATTCGAACTGTGCGAGAACACCCCCGCCGCACCGGGCAGCGAGGAGTACCTGCACTCGGAGAAGTACCAGTACCGGCCACGTGACTGGGCCGCGGCCGAGGCCTCGGGAGAGAGCCTCACCGGACTCATCACGCTGCTCAACCGACTGCGTCGCGAGCACCCGGCGCTACGTGAGCTGCGCAACCTGCGCTTCCACCACGTGGACCGGCCCGAGCTCATCTGCTTCTCCAAACACCGGCCCGGCGCCGGCCCCGAAGACCCCGACGACGTGGTCATCGCCGTCGTCAACCTCGACCCGCACCACGCCCGTGAGGCCACGGTGCACCTGGATCTGCCGTCCCTCGGCCTCGCACGGAAGGAGGAGTTCAAGGTGACCGACGAGCTGACCGGCCGTTCCTACACCTGGGGCGCGGACAACTACGTCCGCCTCGACCCCGCGACCGGTCCCGCACACGTGTTCACCGTCAGCGGCAGATAGCAGCCCCGGGACGGGTCCGGAGCCCGCCGGTTCGATCCGGCGGAGCTCCCGCCATGCCCCGAACGCCCGTTGATCCGACGTCGAACATTTTGGTGGGGAGCAGTAGATGAGCAAAGACGAGCCCGGCCCCGGCGGAAAAGGTCCCGCTGAACACGGTCCGCTCACCCCGGCCACCGGGGCCGCCACCGGCCCTCTCATGTCCTCCGGTGGCACCAGTGATCCCTACTGGTACAAGCACGCCGTCTTCTATGAGGTACTCGCCCGAGGCTTCTACGACTCCAACGGCGACGGCACCGGCGATCTCGCCGGACTGGTGCAGAAACTGGACTATCTCCAGTGGCTCGGGATCGACTGCATCTGGCTGCTGCCGATGTACGAGTCCCCTCTGCGCGACGGCGGATACGACATCTCGGACTACTTCAAGATCCTCCCGGAGTTCGGCCGCACCGCCGACTTCGTGGAGCTCCTGGACGAGGCGCACCGGCACGGCATCCGCGTCATCACCGATCTGGTCATGAACCACACCAGCGACCAGCACCCGTGGTTCAAGGCTTCGCGCGAGGACCCCGACGGGCCCTACGGCGACTTCTACGTGTGGTCGGACACCGACGAGCGCTACGAAGAGGCGCGCATCATCTTCGTCGACACCGAGACCTCGAACTGGACCTACGACGAGGTCCGTGGCCAGTACTACTGGCACCGGTTCTTCTCCCACCAGCCCGACCTCAACTACGAGAACCCCGCCGTACAGGAGGCGATCCTGGAGGTCCTGCGCTACTGGCTGGACCTGGGGATCGACGGTTTCCGCCTTGACGCCGTCCCCTACCTGTACGAACGCGAGGGCACCAACTGCGAGAACCTCAAGGAGACCCACGAGTTCCTCAAGCGCGTACGCGCCGAGGTGGACCGTCTCTACCCCGA
>CALGOD010001084.1 GCA_937957845.1 uncultured Nocardiopsis sp. | reverse complement strand
GGCGATCCAGCCGACCATGATCCCCATCACACCCTCGTGGGTGTGTCCGGGAACCACGTACCGGGCCGTGGTGCGCAGGAGGTCACCGCGTTCGATCCGGCCCAGGTCGCCGCTGCACGGCGGCATGTCCGAGATCTCCCCGTGCCCGTTGAGGTCGATGAACTCGGGGGTGCCGCCCTCTTCCGCGGTGATGTGGCAGAGCGTCCGGCCGCGGTCGGACAGGTTCACCGTCCACAGGGAGTGCCCGGCGTGGTGCAGGTGGCCGCGCATGTGGACCAGGTCGCCGGTGACGGTGGAGCGCCACAGGTCGGACTCCTCGCTGGTGCCCTCGGGCACGTCGTAGGCGCTGCTGTAGCAGCCGCCCACGTCCAGCCAGAGCGGGGTGAGCGGTTCCAGGTCGGCACTGGCGGGCACGTGGGTGAAGGTGACGGAGATCGTGACCGTCCTGTCCTCGTGCGAGTGATTCATCAGGTCGTAGTTGAGGTTCCAGCGTTCCCCGTCGGCCACGTGCAGCCCGTAGCCGTCGGGGAAGTGGCTCGCGACGCGCTCGTTTCCGGAGGCGAGGACCCGCTGCGAGCCGTTGCAGACGACGTCCCGCTCGGTGGAGTTGAACATCACGAAGTGGTGCAGCATCGCCCCGGTGTTGACGTTGGCCTGCGTGCCGTCCTGGTAGAGCAGGGTGGGCGCGAAGCCGGTGATGTAGCAGTCCTCGCACGGCTTCTCGACGTTCCACTTGATGCTGCTGAGTTCGGAGCCGCCGTGGTGCCCGCCCTCCCCGTCGTGGGGCGCCGCGGGAATGGTGAAGGGGCCGTACTCCACGGTGGTCGTGGTCTCGGTGACGCCGGAGTGTGCCGGGACCGACTGCGCGGCGGCCGGGGCCTGACCGGCGCCGACGGCGACCAGTGCCGTGCCGAGCACCGGCACGGCCGCGGCCAGGACTGACGCGATTCTTCGCGGGGACATGGTTCCTCCTCGGGAGAACTCCTGAAAAGAAAGGCCAGGGAGGCAGGCGGGGAGTCCGGTTGGGGTCCCTCACCCGCGCGGAAGGCACCGGCCGAGGACACGGTCGGCACCGCTCGAAAAGGGGGTCCCGGCCCGGTCGGACACGGTCGTGAACGCGGTGGGACAGGTGTCCGCCGCCGGTCCCGGTCTGTTGCGCACTGCTCAGGGCGGTCCCGGGACGGCGGGAGGCTCGGGTGGTCGGCCGACGTCTTCGTCGGTGTGTGCTCCGCGTTCGAGGCGGCGACGGGTGGGCCTGTCGAACGCGGTCGGTTCCCTGATAGGCCCTGAGTGCGGTTCCCTATGAAGAGTGACGCTTGGTTACTTTCCTGTCAACGGACCGTAACGAACCGGTGGGCTGTCGCGCTTTCTCCGCTTTTGCTACCAGTGGTTTTCCAACCGTCCCCGGCAGGGAACCGGTGATTTCACCGATGGGAGGCCGGCCGTGCCGCCTCCGCCGCCGAGACTGCTCCACCGGCGACCGGTCCGCGGATGCCGGATGCGCCGACGGGGTCGCGGAAAAATTCTTGGGTCGGTGTCGATTCCGGTCGCGCCCGTTCGACGCAAGAGTAGAGGGACGCGAACGGCGGCCCCGACAGCACCGGGAGGCAGCAGTGAAGTACATGCTCATCATGCGCACCACCGAAGCGGCCGTGCAGGCGGCCAAGAACCTGGACTTCGAGGAGGTCCTCAACGCGATGGGCGCCTACAACGAGTCGATGATGAAGGCGGGCGTGCTGCTGGCCGGCGAGGGCCTGTCCGATGCCGAGGAGGGCTTCGTCGTGGACTTCGACGCCGAGGAGCCCGTCGTCACCGACGGCCCCTACGGCGAGACCCACGAACTGTTCAACGGGTTCTGGATCATCCAGGTCGCCAACAGGGAGGAGGCCGCCGAGTGGGCCAGGCGCGCCCCGCTCGGCCCCGGCGCCAAACTGGAGGTGCGCCGGGTGAACGAGATGGAGGACTTCGCCGAGTACGCCGACAACGAGTACCTCAAGAAGGAAGTCCAGTGGCGCCAGGAACTCGGCACCGAGTGACCGGAACAGCAGTGAACCGCGAGTCGGATCTGCGGCGCACGGTCGAGGCGGTCTGGCGGATCGAGGGCTCCCGCGTGGTCGCCACGCTGGCCCGGATGACCGGCGACGTCGGCCTCGCCGAAGAACTGGCGCAGGAAGCGG
>CALGOD010001083.1 GCA_937957845.1 uncultured Nocardiopsis sp. | reverse complement strand
ACTCACCGTTCTCGGGGGCGTAGGCGATCCCGTACGGGTGCTCCTCCACCGCCCGGACGTACTGCTCGGCACCCTCGACCACGGAGTCGCGGACCCGGTCGCGGTCGGCCAGGGCGCTGGGCAGGGTGGCGAGCTGCAGGCGGCCGAGCGCGCCGGTGCTCTGCCAACCGAAGCCGTACTCGGAGAAGACGTCCCCGGTGTGCAGCTCCGAGGAGGTCACCGCATCCTCGTAGACCTCGTCCCCGGTGGCCAGGTACAGCTCCGCGGCGGCCCAGTAGAACTCGTCGGTCACGTCGGTGTCGTCGTAGGGACCGCCGCCCTCGCCGCCACCGGTCGCGTAGCGCTCGGGTTCGGCGACGGCCGCCTCCCAGGCCGTCTCGGCGGACTCCAGGCAGTCGGCCGCGAAGTCCGCGTCGTAGGGGGCGAACACCCGGGAGCACTGGGCGGCGGCCGCGGCCAGGTTCAGCGTGGCGGCGGTCGACGGCGGGTGCAGGTAGCGGGGCTGGGGGTCGTCGGCGGGCATCAGGGGCAGACCGGTCCACCGTTCGTCGTGCACCTTGTGGTGCGCCATCCCCGCGAGCTCCTCACCCTCGGGGACCTGCATGGACATGAGGAACTCCATCTGCCAGCGGGCCTCGTCCAGCACGTCCGGTACGTCGTTGTCCCGTTCGGGGACGGCCAGGGTGGAGTCGGCGACCCGGTCGGGGTTCCCGGTGGGCGCGCTGTGGGCGCGCTCGTAGACGCTCATCAGCTGGTGGACGGAGATACCGCCGTTGACCACGTACTTGCCGTGGTCGCCCGCGTCGTACCAGCCGCCCGACACGTCGAGCGCGTAGTCGCACGGGGAGGAGGGGTGACAGGTGACCTCGGTGTCCCCCTGATTGGGTGCGACGCCGACGTGCCCGGCCTCGCGCCCGTACCCGGGAGCGATCTCGTCGAGGATCTCGATGCCGCTGCGCTGGGTGTAGTAGAACTCCAGGGCGTCCGTGGCCAGCGCGCCGTAGAGGTCGGACGAGACGTCGAAGGGGTGGCTGGTCTCCCCGTCCGCCGTCAGCGTGTAGCCCTCGCCCACCTGGGTGAGGACACCGAAGTCGATGGTGTGCACGTTCTGGCCGGAGGACGCGTCCAGGCCGTGGGGGACGGTGAGTCCCTCGGCCACGACCGTGCCGTCGGCGTCGGCCAGCTCCCAGGGCAGGGCCTCCTCCGCGTCGGTGACCACGGTGGCGTTCTTGGGGCCCTGCGGCAGGTAGCCGACCTGGTTGACCCGCACGCGAGGTCCGGTGTCGGGCTCGTACACGGGCGGCTCGGCGCCGCCCAGCAGGGACACGTCGTCCAGGCAGAAGGTCCAGTCCTCGTCGGCACCGCCGATCTGGAAGGCGACCTGTGCGTCGGCCATGTCGGTCGAGGCGGTGAACACGTACTCGTGACGCGCCTCCTCCTCGGCCAGTACGGGTCGCTCGTCCAGTTGGGTGCGCCAGGGGTCCACGGGTTCCTGGATCAGGGCCCGCACGGGGCGGCCGTCGGCTCCCGAGGCGGTGAAGGAGAAGGCGTAGGACTCTCCGGCCACGAGGGGGACGTCGTTCTGGCCGATGATCTGGTCCCATGGGTCGCCGGTGCCGCCGGGAACGTCCACGCACAGGACGCCGTCGTCGGTGACGGCGAGGTCGATCCCCTCGGTCGCCCACCAGCCGATGGTGCCGTCGCCGAAGTCGCCGTTGGTGATCTGTTCGACGGGTTCGTCGTCGGCCTGGACGGGAGAGGAGACGAGGAGGCTCGCGCTGAGTGCGGCCGTGGCGCCGAGCGCCATGGCCGTTGTTCTTCGTGCCGGGCTCAAAGGGGGGTCCTTCCGCCGGGGGGTGAGCGGCCGGAAGCGCTGGGAGCGCTCCCAATAGTATGATCATTGTTGTGTCGCCCCTCACGGCTGTCAATGGGGGCAAAGGGAAAGCCCCCGGGGAGTGCCGGGGGCGTGGGGGAGGGGTCTGGCGGGTCTTCAGTCCGCCAGCAGACCCCGGGCGATGACCTCCTCGACCAGGGCGCGGCGCACCTCGTCGGTCTCGCCCTCGTGTCCCGGATGGCCGGTGGCGGCGCGCAGTTCGGCGCGGACGGCCTCGACCACGGCGTCGCCGCGCACGATCTCGGCGAGCGGAGCCGCCTCGATGGACTCCTTCCACCTGCGCAGGTTGTCCAGGCGGCCGTGTTCGACGGCCTCGTGGCTGATGTGGAACAAGGCGTCGAGGTTGCGGTGGTAGGCGTCGGTGTCCGTGAGGTCGACGTCGAGGATCTCCACCGGCTGGTTGCCGCCGTCCTCGGTGGGGCGCAGGTGGTAGACCTTCCACAGACGGCCGTTGGTGAGGACCACCCATTCGGCGCCCTCCTCCACGGCCAGGCGCCGGGCCGTCTGGATGTTGCGTTGGTCCAGCTCTTGGCCGACCCGCCGTACCTCCACCGGGGCGAACAGCTCGCCGTCCAGCACGATCGCGTAGTCGATCGAGTCCCCGCTGGTCCGGTACTCGGTGGTCATGTCCTGGTACTTGCTGTAGTTCAGCCCCACGTCGAAGAAGTCGGCGACGAGCATGCGGGTGTCCCCGTCGTTGGCGTCGCGCTCGATGAGGTCGTTCAACGGGCCGCTGAGGCGGTCGACGGCCGCGGCGACACGGCCGCGAACAGCGGTGTCCCAGCTCAGCGTGGTGCTGGTGAACTCGCCGGTCCTGGTCATGACCTGGGTCTCTTCAACGTCCATGAATGCCCGTTCCCGTGTGTGCCGAAAGTCCCGCCACGTGACTCTCACCGGGACCGGCGGCACGCGGACGGAGGAGAAGAATCCGGCCCGATGCTACAGCTCACGCGGGTTCGGGGCACCTTCGGCGAAATCGGGCCCGTCCGGTCGGAGCACCTCGACCGGACGGACCTCGCGGCGTCGTCAACCGAGGTGGTCGCGTACCTCCTCCAGGAAGCGCAGGACGGCGACCGAACCCGGATCGCGCTCTCCGGCCCCGCGCTCGCCCACCCAGGCGGCGCGGCCCCTGGCGGAGGTCAGCCCGCTGGTCTCGGCGATCGCCCGCTCGGCGGCGGCGACGGCGTCGCGCGCCGCCCGTCCAGGGTCCCCGGCCGAGGCCAGAGCCTGCTCCACGGCCAGGAGCACGTCGACGAACGTCTTGTCGCCCGGCTGCGCCCCGCCTCGTTCGCGTACGCGCCGGCACACGACCCCGGTGATCCGCGCGGCCTCGCCCGCCGAGACCGCCGAAAGCTCCTCGGTGTCGGTCGCCGCCGCGAGTAGCCCGGTGCCCACCAACGCGGCGAAGGTGGAGGGGTTGGCCGAGGCGAACGCCGTCCCCGCCGCGCGCAGCACGTCGGAGTGGTGGACGTCCTCGGGAAGGTCCAGCAGCGCCGCGCGCACGGCCTCGGCGCCGGAGGAGACGGTGATGCCCAGGTCCCCGTCCCCGAGTCGGGAGTCCAGGTCCCGCAGTTCGTCGGCGTGCGCGGGCATGCGCTCGGCGACCGCCAGGAGCAGTGACCGCAACGCGCTGGGCACACCCGTGCTCCGGGCCCGGGGCGCCGTTCCGGTCACGACGTCGGCCGTCGCTTCCGAGGTCTCGCGCGCGGCCGGGGGTTCGGTGCTCCCCTGCGCGAAGAACGGGGAGGCGGCCGGCGCGTCGACCAGCTCGGCGAGTTCGTCGTCGAGCAACAGCACGGACACCGAGGCCCCGGCCATCTCCAGGCTGGTGGCGAACTCGCCCACGTACCGTCGGTGGATGGCGACCCCGCGCTCCTCCAGTACCTGGTGCACCCTGCGGTAGATCAGGTACAGCTCCTCCAAGGGGGTGGAGCCCAGGCCGTTGACCAGGACCGCGACACGGTCCCCGGCGGAGGGTTCCAGTTCCGCCAGGATCTCCTCCAGGAAACGGTCGGTGATCCGGTCGGCGGTCTCCAGTGGCCCACGGTGGCCGCCGGGTTCTCCGTGGATACCGATCCCCACCTCCATCTCGCCCTCGTCCAGGGAGAACGTCGGCTTCCCGGTGGTGGGCAGGATGGTCGGGGACAGTCCCACCCCCATGGTCCGGGTGGCGTCGACGGTGCGCTGGGCGACCGCGCGGACGCCCGCCAGGTCGTCGCCCCTCTCCGCGGCGGCCCCCGCGGTCTTGTAGGCGAAGAACAGTCCGGCCACGCCCCGCCGAGTGTGCTCCCTGCCGCGGGGGGCGGAGAGCACGTCGTCGGTGCCGATGACGGTCTCGGTCGCGATGCCCTCGGCGGAGACGATGTCCGCGGCGAGGTCGAAGTTGTAGACGTCGCCGCCGTAGTTGCCGTACAGGTACAGCACCCCGGCGCCTCCGTCCCCGGCCCGCGTGGCCGCCGCGATCTGCTCCGCCGAGGGGGAGGAGAAGACGTTGCCGACCGCGACCCCCGTGGCCAGTCCCTGACCGACGTAGCCGAGGAAGAGGGGCAGGTGCCCCGACCCGCCTCCGGTGACGATCCCGACGCGGCCGGGCACGGGCGCGTCGGCGCGCACCAGGGCGCGGCGATCCCCGGAGGCGGCCCTCAACCTGTCCGGATGGGCCATCAGCAGGGACTCCGTCACCTCGTCGACGAAGTCCTCGGGGCGGTTGATGATCTTCTTCGGTGTCACGTGTGCATCCTCTTCTTCGTACTTCGGGGTCCGCCCGTGGCGGAACCGTCTCGGACGTACCGGGGCCCGGGCGTCAGGACAGGGCCCGCGCGGTCTCTCTGAGCACGGCGAGGTCCTCCTCGCTCACACGCCCCTCACAGACCCGGGCCGGTCCCGCGGACAGCCCCTGGACCTCCAGCCCCGCCTTGAGGTGGGGGATGCTGCCGGCCCTGACCGCGGAGACGGCCCGCTCCACGAGCGGGCGCGCCGCCGTCACGCCCTCCGTGTCATCGGCGCGCAGGGCGTCACGCAGGGCGACGAACGGCTTGGGGAAGACCGAGGAGACCCCGGACACCACGCCCAGGCCTCCGGCGCGGACGAGTTCGGCGAAGGCGATGTCGTTGCCGGACAGGACGGAGAACCCCTCGGGTGCGGCCTCCAGATAGGACCGGACGGAGGCGTCGTCCTCCCCGCTGATCTTGACGCCGCGCACGCCCACCTGGGCCAGGCGTTCCAGGACGGACGGGGGCGCGGGGGTCGTGGTCCGAACCCCGAACAGGTAGGCGTGGACCTCGGCGCCCTCCGCGGCCGCCACGACACGCTCGTAGTAGCGCAGCAGCGCGTCCTCGGGCGCGGGCAGGAAGAAGGGCGTGACGGCGGCCAGGCGGCGGGCCCCCGCCTCCACCGCCGCACGGGCCAGTCGTTCGGCCTGCCGGGGAGCGGCCGATCCCACGTGCGCGTACACGCCGTCCGGTCCGAAGACCTTCAGCGCGGTACGCACCACCAGCAGGCGTTCGTCGACGTCCAGGGCGGTGAACTCGCCGGTGGTCCCCGCCGCGAACACCCCGTCCACACCCGCCTCGTGGATCGAGGTGAACAGGGCCTCGGCGGCACCGAGGTCGAGTTCCTCGTCCGTGGTGAAGGGAGTGGGAAGGGCGGTGATCACCTGTGGGTGCGCGGACATGAGGATGGTCCTCCTTGTGTGGACGAGGTTGGAAGGGGGGCGGGACGGGCGTCGTGTCGGCGGCGCGGTGGATTCACCGGACCGTGGCGTCGGTGTCCTGCTTCGCGGCCGAACGGCGGCGCCAGGCGGCGCGCAGCAGCGGAGCGGCCAGGGCCAGGGCACTGACCACGAGCAGGCCCACGGCGATCGGGCTGGTGACGATGGTGCCGACCCCGCCGATTTCCAGGGCTCGACGCAGGTTGCCCTCGGCGAGCGAGCCCAGGATCAGGCCCAGGACGACCGGGCCCGGAGGGATGCCGAAGCGGCGCAGGAACAGGCCGATGATCCCGAAAACGAGCATGACGGCCACGTCGAAGACACTGTTGCCCACGGCGTAGGTGCCGACCATGCAGAACACGAGGATGACGGCCCACAGGAAGTGGTGCGGCAGCTCCAGGAGCTTGGCCACGCCCCGCATCCTCAGGACGCTCACGACCAGCGCCAGCACGGTCGCGATCAGCATGATCCCGGCGATGCTGAACACCAGGTCGGGCTGGTTGGCGAACAGGGATGGACCGGGCTGGATGCCCCAGACGACCATGGAGCCGATCATCACCGCCATCACCGAGTCGCCGGGCAGGCCCAGCGCCAGGGTGGTGGTGACCGAGCCGCCGAGGGTGGCGTTGGAGGAGGTGTCGGCGGCGGTGATGCCCTCCAGGGAGCCCTTGCCGAACTCCTCGGGCCGCTTGGACAGGCGCCGGGCCTGGTCCCATCCGAGGATGCCGGCGATGTCGCCCCCGGTCGCGGGGATCACGCCGACGACGCCGCCCACCCCGCTGCCGACGGCCAGCGGCTTGAGCATGGTGCGCCAGTCGGAGCGGCGGGGGAACCACCGGCCGAAGTCGGTGATCGGTTTGACCACGGCGTCCCGGCGGTGGGTGAGGACCTGGTTCATGACCTCGGCGATGCCGAAGAGCCCGATGATGGCCGCGATGAACGGGATGCCGTCCGTCAGCTCCGGGATGCCGAAGGTGAAGCGCTGGGTTCCGGTGATGGGGTCGCGTCCCACCGTGGCCAAGAGCAGACCGAGCGCGCCCGCCATGAGGCCCTTGAGGACCTTGCCCCCGGACACCCCGATCATCATCGTCAGCCCGAACACGACCAACGCGAACATCTCGGCGGGGCCGAAGTTCAGCGCCAGCCGGGACAGCGGGATGGCGGCGACCATCAGCAGCACGACGCCGACCAGGGTGCCCCAGGCCGAGGCGAAGGCGGACGAGGTCAGGGCCAACCCGGCCTGGCCCTTGCGTGCCATCGCGTAGCCGTCGAAGGTGGTGGCGATGGAGGCGGGCGTCCCCGGCGTGTTGACCAGGATCGCGGGGACACGGTCCCCGAAGTTGGACGCGACGTAGATCGTCAGCAGGACGGCCAGGCCCGGAAGCGGGTCCAGCGCCAGAGTGAAGCCGCTGGCCAGGGCGACCGCCATGGTCGCGGTGACACCGGGGAAGGCGCCGACCAGCATGCCCAGCAGGGCGCCCGCGGCGATGCACAGCAGCACGGTGGGTTCCAGCAGAGCGCTGAAACCCTCGACGAGCGGACTCATAGTGGCACCCTCAACAAGACGCCGAACAGCAGGTACAGGACGGCGGTGACGACGACGGGGAAGGCCAGGAGCGCCTTCCAACCCCGTCCTCCGCCGAGGTAGGCGAGCGCGGCGACCAGGATCGCGGTGGACACCCGGAAGTCGACGAAGTACCAGAGCACTCCGTAACCCACGATGGCCGCCACCATGGCGATCAGCCGCAGACTCCCCTGACGGGTGGAGGGATCCGGCGCGTCCTCGTCGGCCTGGCGCGGGCGCAGGAGCGAGACGGTTCCGTGCACCAGGCTCAGGCCGACGAGCAGCAGGGAGAGGACCTGGGGCCACCAACGCGGGCTGAACTGCGTCAGCCGTGTCCCCTCGGGGATCTGTAGAGCCAGCGCGAACGTGGCCAGACCCAGGGCCACGCCGGCCGCGGCCGGCACCAGTTCGCGTGCGCGGGACGCGGGACGCGCCGCCTCCTCGGCGGGCGGCGCGTCCGGCTGCTTCTGCGGGCTGGACACGGTGGTCAGTCCTCGACGCGGAGCAGCTGCTCGAAGCGGGTGTTCTCGGCCTCGACGAACTCCCCGAACTCCGCGGCCGGGACGTTCACGGGGATGTTGCCGGAGTCGGTGATGATCGTCTGGAACCCCTCGGAGTCCGCGGCGGTGGAGAAGGCCTCCTCCAGCTTCTGGAGGACCTCCTCGGGAACGCCGGCCGGAGTGCCGATGCCGCCCCAACCGCCGATGACGACGTCGACGCCCTGCTCGCTCGCGGTCTCCACGTCGGGCAGCGACTCCGAGGGCTCGGAGTCGAACACCGCCAGGACACGGAGCTGCTCGTCGGCGTGCGCGGGAGCCGTCTCGGAGATGCCCGCCACGACCGCGTCCACCTGGCCGCCGATGGCGGCGGTGACGGCGGGGGCCCCACCGTCGAAGGGAACGGGACGGAACGCGCTCTCGGTGGCCTCACCCAGCTCACGGGTGGCGGCCTCCCAGATCGAGCCCGCGCCCGAGTTGGACACCGTGATGGAGTCCGGGTCCTCCTTCGCGGCCTCCACCAGGTCGTCGAGGGTCTCGTAGGGGCTGTCGGTGGGAACGGCGATGGTCGCCGGGACCGAGACCATCTGGCCCACGAGGTCGTAGTCGGCCGGGTCCACGTCGTAGCCCTGGTGGCCGAGCATCACGGTCTCGACGGGCAGGTAACCGATCGTGTAGCCGTCCGCGGCGCTGTCGGCGAGGTGCTGCAGTCCCACGGAGCCGGCACCGCCGCTGCGGTTCTCCACGATGATGTTCTGTCCCAGGACGTCCTCCATCTCGGCCGCCAGGGTGCGTGCGGCCAGGTCGGAGGCGCCTCCCGCGTCGTAGGGCACCACGAGCGTGATGTCCTGGCTGGGGTAGTCGGCGGTGTCCTCACTGACACCGCCCCTGTCCGCACAGCCCGCGGTGAGGGCCGTGACGGCCAGTGCCGCCGCCGTCAGGCGGAGGGTGGTGGAACGCATGGTGTTCTCCGGATCTTTCTCGGGGATCGGCGGTCAGTGGGGGGTGCTGGGGGACGACGGCGGGTCAGTCGGTCACCGGTCGGGTGTAGGGCGTACGGAGCCTGAGTCGGGCGTTGTCCAGGTGTTCGCGCAGTTCCGCGAACACGACCTCGGGGTCGCCGGAACCGATCAGCTCGGCCAGGACCTCGTGCGCGGTGACGGAGGGGCCGAGGTCCTCGTAGCGCTCGTTGGAGGCCAGGAGCAGTACCTCGATGGTGGGTCGGTACTGGGCCCATACGTCGGCGAGGCGCCGGTGTCCGGCCACTTCGTAGAAGACCGAATGGAAACGCACGTCGGCGGCGGTGAAGGCGTCCGGATCACGGGCCTCACGCGCCTTGCGCATCTGCCTCAGAGGCTCCTGGAGTCCTGCGCTGAGCCCGGCCCGGTCGCGGTTCAGACCGATCTCCAGGGCCAGCCGCTCCAACGAGCCGCGGAGGGAGAACAACTCGTCGATGTCCTCACCGTCCAGCCCCACGACGGTGGCGCTGCGACGGTTGGTGTCGATGAGCCCCTCCGAGGCCAGCAGCTTGAGCGCGTCGCGGATCGGTCCCCGACTCAGGCCGAACTGTTCGGCCAGGCGGCCTTCGACGAGTGAGGTCCCGGGCGCGTAACGACCGGTGATGATCAGCCGCCGGAGCTCGTCGGCGACCTTGTCACCGAGCGCCTGCTGCTTGATGGGCAGGATCTCCGACATGGTGTCCTTTCGGTTAACTGTTAACGGTTAACCACATTGGATCACACTGTGACCGGTGTCAATGCCCGGGAGGGGGGAGATCGGAGGCGCATCGTCGCAGGTCGCACGTTTTCCTTACGCCACAAGGGTTTTCGATCGGATGCCGGTCGGAATTTTTTACCGGCGGCGACGCCTGGGAGGCGTGTTCTCGTTACCTTCTCGTGGCCGGGGTGTGACAGGAGGAGGTGCGGCAGGGCCGGGGCAGAGGGTGTTCCCACGGATTCACAGGTGCGGCGTCGTCGACCGCGGACGACACGAGACGACACGAAGGGGGTGCGGGACCAAGGGTCCCGCACCCCCTTCTGTGGCGACCCCTCGTCGGGGTCGGTGGTCAGACGCGCTCGCCGGCCAGGTGCTCGACGAAGGAGCGGTAGTCGCGCAGGGCCACCCTGAGCGACTCGGTGTCCGTGCCGCTGCCGCCGTCCCAGGCGGAGCGGAGTTCGGCGCGCCGGGCCTCGATCTCGGCGACCACGGCTTCGGCGACCCGCGACGCCAACGCGTCGGCGTCGCGCACGGCCTGCGAGGGGTCGTCGACGAACTCGCCCTGGGCCGCGACCCAACGGTCGCGTACCTCCCGCGGGTCCAGTCCGCGGGGTCGCGGCCTCCACGACTGCCCCGAGGGGCCCGCCTGGGCGGACTCCCTCGTCCGCGCGGGACTCCGCGACGCCCCCGTGGGCGCGGCCCCGCGTTCCCGGCTCCCCCGGCCGTCCGACACCATGGCGTCCCCCTCGGGCGGTGCGGCGGCGTCGTTCACCTCCGCGTCGACCCCCACCGTGTGGGTCGTGCCCGGGGAGCCCGCCGGCTCGACCCGTTCCGGTCTGTGCGTGCGTGTTCCCGTGTTCGCGAGGGGGTTCTCGGGACGGTTCATCGTCCTTCCTCCGTTCGCCTCTCCGGATGGT
>CALGOD010001082.1 GCA_937957845.1 uncultured Nocardiopsis sp. | reverse complement strand
TATCGTTGATGTGACGCAGGAGTTCATCACGTTCGCTCATGAGCACCGAGCCTAGGACACCGGGTGGAACGCGCGGCACCGCGGAGCCCGGTCGGATGGAGGACCATGCCGCAGCCCGAGACCGCCGTTCGGGTCGAGACCACCGTGGACAGCAGGGAGGGCGCCGAACGGGTGGCGAGGTCGGTGGTCGAACACCGCTTGGCCGCATGCGCCCAGGTGAGCGGTCCGATCACCAGCTTCTACCGATGGGAGGGACAGGTCCAGGCCGACGAGGAGTGGATGGTCGTGATCAAGACCGCCGCCGACCGGTTGGAGGACCTCACGTCGCACATCCGGGGCGTACACCCCTACGACGTCCCCGAGGTCGTCGCCGTGCCCGTCACCGGAGGGAACCCCGCCTACTTGGAGTGGGTGCGTGACGAGAGCAGGGAAGTCACCGCGTGATCGCCGTCCTGTTGCCCCCGACCCTGGGCGTCCCCACACGGCTGCCGGGACTGGCCGATGGTCTGCCCGACCACGGTTTCACCCCCGTACGACCCGAGGTGGGCGGCGACGACCAGCCCCCGTACGGGACACGCTACGTCGCCCGAGCCAGCCTGGAGATCAACCGCCTGGTCGATCCCGGGGCTCCGACCGCGCTGGTGGCCGAGGGTGGATCGGGCCCGCTGCTGGGCGCGGTCGGGCAGGCTCAGAGGGCCGCCCACCGACCGGTGTTCGGCTACGTACTGGTGGACGCGTTCCTGCCCCAACCGGGCAACCCGACCCGGGCGGACATCGCCAAGTCCCAGAGCCCCGAGGGAGGGGAGACGGGGACGGACGCCGCGGACGAGCCCGACGGGTACCGGACCGAGCCGCTGCCGATGCTCTCGGACTGGCCGGACGCGCCGTGCGGTTACGTGCTCACCGACCCCGCCCTGGTCCACGTGGCGCGGCTGGCGGAACTGCGCGGCTGGACCGTGCGCAGGACGGTCCCGGAGAAGGCCTCCGAGACTCTGGCCGACCTGCTGACGGACCTGCGCGGCATGGTCTGAGCGGCATGGTCCGAGCAAGGCGGAACCCACGCCTTCGCGGGCCCCGCCGGAACGAGAAAACCAGGTGACACCGCGGGAACGGGGTCCGCAGAATCGGAGCATGATCACCGACTACTTCCCGCCGCTGGGCCTGCGACTGAACACGCCGAGCCTCGAACTGCGACTGCCGTCCTACGACGACCTGGGCGAGTTGGCCCGTGTCGCGGCGGAGGGCGTACACGACCCGGGCACGATGCCGTTCGTCGAGCCGTGGACCGACCAGCCGCCCGACGAGCGTGCCCTCGGTGTCGTGCAGTACAACCTCAGAAGGCTGGGGGAGTGGACACCGCGGAAGTGGAACCTCAACTTCATGGTGGTCCACGAGGGCACCGTCGTCGGGATCCAGGACATGCGGGCCGGCGACTTCGCGGTCACCCGGCAGGTGGGCACCGGCTCGTGGCTGGGCAGGGCCCACCAGGGGAAGGGGATCGGTACCGAGATGCGGGCGGCCGTGCTGCATCTGGCCTTCGAGGAGCTGGGCGCCCTGACCGCGGTGTCGGCGGCCTTCGAGGGCAACAGGGCCTCGGAGCGGGTCTCGGAGCGGCTGGGTTACCGGCGTGACGGCATCGACGTACTGGCGGTGCGGGGACAGCGGGTGGTGGAGAACCGCTACCGGCTGGAACGGAGGGACTGGGAGGCGCACCGTACCGTCCCGGTCACCGTGACGGGGGTGGAGCGGTGCCTGCCGTTCTTCGGGCTGGAGGAGTCCGAAGGGGAGTGAGCGGGATCGGGCCCGCGCCGGAACGTTCACCCAGGACGGGGGACGCACTCCACGGCGTGCGTCCCCGGCCATGGCGGGAGCGCCGTTCAGCGGCGGATCTGGACGACCACCGTTCCCGCCGCCTTGTCGTGGAGACACTGCCGGAACGTCTTGTCGCGCAGGGACCACAGGACGTTGGTGAGCGACCAGGGCAGAAGCCAGTTGACCAGGTTGGTGTGGCCGGGCGCGTAGAGCAGTGCCCGCACGAGCGCGCGGCCGGCGGTGACCCTTCCGCCTCCGTCGGCCCGCACCACCCACAGGTTGAGGATCAACTTGCCCAGCGACCGCCCCCAGAGGGTGACCTGCGACCACTCCAGCAGGAGGGGGAGCAGGAAGAAGTTGAAGACGTAGAAGACCGTGAAGACGTTCGAGGCGGTCCCCTCGATCTCGCCTCCGCCCACGGCCACGCTGACGCCGGTTCCGACCAACATCATGAGGAACCAGAGCATGAAGAAGAAGAGCGTGTCGATGAGCCGTGCCGCGAAGCGCAGGCCGGGTTCGGCCATACCGATTCCGGGAACGGCGGGATTCCACTGCTCCGGGGCCGTGAGCATCGGTGCGGGTCCGCCCTGGTACGGGACACCATGACCCGGCGGGGCGGGAACGGTGTGACCCGGGTGCGGGTGCTGGTGGTGGCCGGGGTGGGGAGGCACGGGTCCGGCCCCCTGCCGCCACCCGGACGCGGCGGTCGGAGGTGCGAAGTCCGGTCGGCCGCCCTGCTCGAAGGGCTGGTGCTGGGGCTGCATGTGGCTCCTGTTCTGCTCGGAGGACCGGGGGCGCCGACTGCCGGCGGACACCGCCCGGGTCGGCGCTACTCGTCGCGGGGTTCGCGCAGGGCGGTCTGGATCAGCCGGGGGGCGCCGCCGCGGGTCACCCACTTGCCGCGTCCGGCGGGTTGGGCGGCCGCGTACACCCGGGGCAGGATCTGGCCCTCGCTCCGGTCACCGGACATCACCAGCGCGCTCGTGCCGATTTCACGCATCGCCTGGACCAACGGGTCGTACATACCGCGTCCGGCGCCGGCGACCCGGCGCGCCACCACGAAGTGCACGCCGATGTCCCGGCCGTTGGGCACGAAGGGAACGAAGGGTGCCAGCGGTTTCTGGCCCGCCGTGGTGAGCACGTCGTAGTCGTCGGCCATCACCACGATGCGCGGGCCCTTGAACGACCCCGGCTCCATCGAGTCCACGTCCCCGTCCTCGGGCAGGCGCCCCTCCACCTCCTTGGCCACGCCTCCGGCCAGCCCGGCGCACACGCGCGGGCTGCTCGCGTACCCGCCCATGTACTCCTCGGGCACCACGTTGCGCAGGGTTCGGCGCGGGTCCATCACCGCGAAGACGACCTCGTCGGAGGAGTAGCGTTCCACGAGACCCTCGGCGACCAGCCGCAACAGGTTGGTCTTGCCGCACTCCCCGTCTCCCAGGACCAACAGGTTCTGGTCCCGATCGAACAGGTCGAGCAGCACCGGATCCAGGGCACGCTCGTCCACGCCGATCGGCACGGCCCGGGGTTCGGACTCCGCCGTGGGAAGGGTGCGGGCGGACAACCGGTGCGGAAGGATCCGCACCTTCGGTGCCCGGTCGCCCCGCCAGGCCTGATCCACCGCACGGACGGTCTTCTCCACGACCTCGCCCAGATCGTCGTCGTCGGCCACCCCGTCGATCCGGGGCAGCGCCACCTGTCCGAAGAGTTCGGCGTCGGTGAGGACGCGGCCGGGGGTCTTGGCGCTGATCGTCTCCGCCAGCTTGCGGTCGATCGTGGAGTCGGAGGCGTCGTTCAGGTGGAGTTCCACCTTCTGCCCGAAGTTGGACTGGGAGGCGATGCGCACGTCGTTCCAGCGCAGCATCCCCGCCACCACGTGGACGCCGAACCCGCCGCCGCGCTGCAGCAGATCGGTGACGAGCGGGTCGATGTCCTCGAAGTCCTTGCGCAACGCGCCGAAACCGTCCACGCAGAACACCACGTCGGCGCTGGCCAGTTCGGGGACCTCTCCACGCGCGTGCATGCGGCGCAACTGTGCGACCGAGTCGATGCCACGCTCGCGGAACACCTGCTGTCGGTGTTCGAGCATGCCCTGCAACTCCTCGACCGTGCGGCGTACCCGTTCGGCGTCGGTGCGCACCGCGACACCGCCCACGTGGGGCAGCGCGGACAGCGCCTGCATTCCGCCGCCCATCAGGTCCAGGCAGTACACGGCCACCTGCTGTGGTGTGTGCGTGAGCGCGAGCGACAGCACCAAGGTGCGCAGCAGGGTCGTCTTGCCGCTCTGCGGGCCGCCGATGATCGCCGCGTGACCGCCGGACGCGGTCAGATCGAGCTTCCACACGCCCTGCCACTGTTTGGTCGCGTCGTCCAGCAGACCCAGCGGTACCCGCATCGGCTCGTGTTCACCCGGCAGACGCAGGCCGAGGGCGGTCTCCTCCGGCTCTCCCGCGGCCTGGTCCAAGGTCGTGACGCCGGGCAGCGGAGGCAGCCAGATCTCGCGCGTCCTCTTCCCGTGACGGCCGAACTGGCCCACCATCACATCCAACAGGGTCGGTCCCACGGTGCGGGAGGGCATCGGCGCGTCCTCGCCGGAGGACTCCGCGGCGACGGCGGAGGTCTCCTCGCCGTCGTCGTTGTAGGCGGTGTACCGACGTACCGTCGGCCTCCCCTCGCCGGGCTCCTCCTCGGCCACCGGGCCGCGGTAGGGGCCGGACACGTATCCCGCCTTGAAACGCTGGTAGACGCTGGTGTCCACCTTCAGGTAGCCGAAACCGGGCAGGGACGGCAGGTGGAAGGCGTCCGGGGTGTTGAGGACCGTGCGGCTCTCCTCCTCGGAGAAGGTGCGCAGGCCCAGCCGGTAGGACAGATAGGTGTCCAGGCCGCGCAGTTTCCCGCCCTCGATCCTCTGGCTGGACAGCAGCAGGTGCACGCCGATACTGCGCCCGATCCGGCCGATGGACAGGAACAACTCGATGAAGTCGGGACGGGCGGTCAGCAGTTCGCCGAACTCGTCGATGATCACCAGCAGATGGGGCAGCGGAGGCAGGCTGGGATCGTGCTCGCGCTTGTAGGTGTAGTCGCCGATGTTGGCGACGTTCCCGGCGTCCCTCAGTACCTGCTGGCGGCGCTGCACCTCACCGGAGAGGCTGGCGTGCACGCGCTCGATCAGCGCGGCGTCGTCCTCCAGGTTGGTGATCACCCCGGCCACGTGTGGCATGTCCTCGAAGGGGGCGAACGTGGCACCGCCCTTGTAGTCGACCAGGACCATGCTCACCCGCTCGGGCGGGTGGGAGGCGGCCAGCGCCAGCACGAGGGTGCGCAGCATCTCGCTCTTGCCCGAACCGGTGGCGCCCACGCAGAGTCCGTGCGGGCCCATGCCCAGCTGCGCGGACTCCTTCAGGTCCAGGATCACGGGCTGCCCCATGTCGTCCACGCCGATGGGCACGCGCAGAAACGCCCGTTCGCTGCGCGGCGCCCACAGCCGTCGCACGTCCATGGCCCCCGGATCCTGGACGCCCATCATCTGAGGGAAGTCGACGCTGCCGCCCTCCTGGGCGGTCTCCTCCACCGATTCGGGGGACAGGCGCAAGGGGGCGAGCATACGGGCCAGGCCGGTGAGCGTGGCGGCGGAGACGTCGTCCACGGTCCCGGTGGTCACCACCGGATCGGTGCCGCGCAACTCCTCGACGCGGACCTGGTCGCCGTCGACCGTGATGCGCACGTTCACGTCGCCGGGCTCGTCGATCTGGCGGGAGACCAGGTGCATGACGGTGACGCCCAGGTCGGCGGGGTCCACGGCGTCGTCGGGGCGCACCAGCTCGACGGCCACCTCGCCGTGGGTGTCGTGGACGACCAGCAACCGCCGCATCATCCGGTAGGCCTCGCGTTTGCCCATGCCGCGGCGGACCTCGGAGGCGAAGTCGGTGCGCGAGCGCAGCTCGTCGGCGAGCAGCCCGCCCAACTTGGCGGGGTCGGGGGCGATCAGGCGGACGGCGGCGCCACCCTCGCGCCGCTGGGGGTCCAACACCTGGGGGAGCCAGGGCAGCCAGGTCCAGTCGTCGGCGTTCTCGACGGGGTAGGCCACCGCGAGCCCGGCGTCCTCGGGGGCGTGGAAGGCGCCGAACTGGACGGCCATGGCGCGCACCAGCCGCATGACGTCCTCACGTTCGCCGATGACGCTGACGTTGCCCGCCATGTCCAAGGGCAGGGTGAGCGGCATGTCGGGGACCGACGCGAAGCGGCGGATGGCGGCCTGCGCCTCGGAGAGCATGAAGGGATCGGTGGGGGTCAGTGCGGTGCCCTGCTCGGCGAGCCGGAGGGGACGGCCCTCGGTCAGACCGGTGCCCACACGCACCCGCAGGAAGTCGCGGTTCCTGCGGCGCCGCTCCCACAGCCGGGTGGGGTCCCGGACGACGTCGTACAGGGCCTCGGGAGGCGGGTCGAGCAGGCGGGCGTGGGCGCGGGTGCGCTGTTCCCACTCCGTGAGCTCCTCGCGCAGCTCCTCCAGGTACTGCAGATACAGCTCGCGCTGGTTGCGGCGTTGGCGGCCCACCTGCCCGCGCCGGGAGAAGAACATGGCCAGGGCCGCCAAGAGGGCCACGACCAGGACCACACCGCCCAATGCGATGAACGCCGGATTGCGCATGACCATCATGACGGTCATCGAGGCCATCATGCCGACCATCGGCAGGATGGTCATCAGCGGATTGCCCTGTGCCTTGCCGTCGGGAAGGGTCGGCGGGGCCTCCACCTCGTGTGTCTCCTGGGCCGGAGCGGGATGCACGGTTCGTGTCGGCCGGTGCACGACGCGAAGGCTCATCGGCTTTCCTCTCGGCGCGGGGTGGGAAGTCGAGGGGCGCGGGTACGCCTGGAGCTCTGGGGCGGAGAAACCCTATCGAAGTCGTTGTCGTGGGAATTTTCGGTACGGGGCGCGCACGTGGCCGCACGGGCGCCACCGGGTACGACGGCCGAAGGGACATGTCGGTTCTGGCGTGGCTGATCCTTCCGGGGCCGACCGCCCCGCCGGCCGCGCGGGTCCCGTACGCCGTGCGTGGGAGGGGCTGCCCGCAGGGGCCTCCTCGGGTCGCAGGTGTTCCATCAGCGCGCGGAAACGCCCGGAGGCGTCGCCGATCCGGTACCGGACGGCCGGAGTCAGAGGTGGGCCGATGGGGACGCCTCGCACGGGGGCCGACGGCGCGTGGTCGGTGCCCATCGAGCAGACGTCCTCCACGCCCACGGCCAGGCCCACGGCGAAGGTGACGCCCTCCCGGACGCCCTCGGGGACCTCTCACACGCCGGGCTTCGGCGAAGGCCGGGACGTCCTCCTCGCGCACACTCTCCGGACGGCCGAAGGCCGGCCAGGTGGTCCCGGGGGCGCGGCGGCACAGGTCGGTCTTCTCCGATCACGGGCGTGGGCGAGCGGTTCACCGGTGTCCCACGGGGCGGGGCCCGCCCCCACCGGCGCGTCGACGAGACTGCGTCGGGCCGGACTCTCCACCAGGAGTGCGCCCGCCTCGTGGCTTACGAGACGCCGCCTTCCTTCCTGCTTCGACCGGGGAGGGAACGGGACATCGGGAGACGCCGCGGTGCCGGCCGACGGGGCGCCTCCTCCGGTGCCCGCCGGCGGGAGAACCCCACCGAACCGAAGGTCGGCCGCCCGTCGTCCACAGACGTCGGATGTGCCTGTTTTCCCGTCGTTAGGCGCTTGTATGATGCAGATCCTCCCTATGGGCGGGAACGGATCCGTCGACCGGCCGCGAAACCTCGTCCGAACCATGGGCACTCTGCGCGCGTCTTCCCTTACGGGAGGCGACAGCCTCGCGAGAACCCCCAGGAAAGCAGGTGAACAGTTGTCACGTTGGGAAATCGGCGACAACGCCCTGACCACCTTGTCCCAGAACACCGGGAACACCGGTGACGAGCTGAGCAGCCTCATCCAGCAACTCGTCCAGGCCGCCGAACCCCTGGCCGGCAAGTTCGACGGCGCGGGCAAGGCCGCCTTCGACTCCTTCAAGGCGCGGGCCGACGGCATCACCGCGGACCTGCGCGCGGGCCTGGGCTCCATCCAAGAGGGCCAGACCGGCATGAACACCGCTTTCACCACCGGTGCGCAGACCATGGCCGACGACGCAAGCCAGAACATGGGCGCGGCCAACTTCGACGCCGCCAAGTTCCGCTGATCCCCCGTAAGGAGCACCCGTGAGCAACAACGCCTACGACGTGGGCGCCTCCCAGGAGGCGCAGGGCAACATCCAGACGATCATGAGTCGGCTCGAAAGCCTGATCGGCGAGCACGACACCGACGTCAGCGCGGCCATGGCCGAGTTCGAGGCCACCGGAGTCTCCGAGGAGTACAGCGCCAAGGAACTCAAGTGGCACAACGCCGCCAACGAGGTCCGCGACATCATCCGGCTCGTGCGCGAGACCCTGGAGACCAACGACGCCACGGCCCAGGAGGCCCTGAGCCGCGCCAACGCCGCGGTACAGAACATCTGATCCCGACCGGACGGGACACGCACAAGAGGCAGTGAGGAGCACGGTTGGCACGCGACTACGACAGTCAGTTGCTGGAGTCCGTCGCCGTACGCCGACAACGCCTACGCGAGGCGGTGCTCTTCGGGGACCAGCGCACCCGGCGCCGTCTGGACGAGAACCTCACCAAGGTGGCCATCAGCGCCTGCCTCGCCGCGGTCATCTGCGGGGGCACCGTGGGATGGTCCTTCGTCAGCAACACGCTCAGTACCCAGCGGGTGGAGCGGGAGCAGGCGGCGTCCGGTCCGGCGAGCAACGCCATCCCACCCATCCCCGGTGACTGGGTCGGCTCCGAGGTCGCCTTCGACGACCTGCGCGAGGAGTTGGACGCGGCGGGGGTCCCCGAGAGCCTGTACGTGCTCCCCGGGGATCCTCGCCCCGACGTCGGAACCCTCGACAGCTACTACCTGATCACCCAGGACGCCGAGGGCTACCTCTCCGCAGCCGTCATCGACTTCGACCAGGGCCGTCCCGGGGTGGAGTTCACCACCGAGGACCAGGCGGCCCGCTGGCTCTACCGGGAACTGGCCACCACCGAAGCCGAACCGAAGGTGCTCACACCGGCCGAGGAGAGCGAGACCGCCGAGGCCGCGTCGGAACTGGCCTCCGAGGTCCGAGACGACCTCGAACGGCGCAGCGGAGGCTCCTACCTGCACAGCCTGGAGGTGGGTGACGCCGTCGACGCGTTCGGACAGGAGAGCGGCCGCTACCTGTTCCCCGACGGGACCCCCTTCGCCGAGCGTGGCCTTCCCGAGTACGCCCGCACCGGCCGCGACGGTGAGGAGCTGTACCACCGCTACCGGGTCGTCCACCCCTTCCAGGTGAGCGCCACCAGTGCCCCCGCGCACGAGGGCCACCCCGGTGGCGGAGTCCGCTTCACCCTCGACACCGCCGGATTCAGCGAGGTGCCCCCCGCCCCGACCATCCGGTGGCTGATCGGCAACGGCTACCTGGAGCGCGTCGCCGTGGGCGACGTGCCCCGATAGGAGGGTGCGGATGTCCTCGTACGCACCGGCGGGGCCGCGGCCCCGCCGACGGACGCCCTCCCCGACCGTACAAGCTCCCCCGCCTGAACCCGGGGTACTCATGGAGGAATCCAGATGACCGCTTGGAGCCGGGTGACGCTCGTCGGAGAGGAACGCCGGGTCGACGCCGTCCTGCCGGCGGAAGAACCCGTGGGCGCGCTCATGCCCGAGGTGCTCGACCTCCTCGGCGACCAGGTGGAGAATCCGGCCAGGCTGCGGCACCTGGTGACCGCGTCGGGGACCGTCCTCGACGGCGACGCCACGCTCGCGGACAGACAGATCGCCGACGGGGCGGTGTTGCGGCTGATCCGTGCGGAGGAACCGGTTCCCGCCCCCGTGGTGCACGAGGTCCCCGAGGCGGTGTCCATGGCCCTGGACGACCACCAGGGGCGCTGGACCCCGGAGGCGTCCCGGTGGACCGCGACGATGTCACTGATCGCCCTCGCCCTGGGCGCCGGTTGGATCGTGCAGGAGCACTTCTCCGGTGCCGGAGGCCTCATGGGACTCGCCGCGGTCGCGACGATTCTCGTGCTGACGGGTGCGGCGATCGGCCCGACCTGGAGCGAGCCCCTGGGCACGGCGCTGGCGATCAGCGGAGCCGCGGTCGGTGGACTGACCCTGTGGGCGTCCTGTGACCACTTCGGCTGGCCCGAGTGGGTCCGCTGGGGCGGCGGCGCCGCGCTGGCCGGTGGACTGGTCCTTCTGCTGGGTCTGACCTCGGGGTTGGGACGGGGAGGGCTGACGGGCGGTGGCGTCGGGCTCGCGCTGGGCGCCGTGTGGTCGGTGAGCGCCGCACTCGGGCTTCCCACCCACCAGGTCGCCGTCATCATGGCGGTGGCCTGTGTGATCCTGCTGAGTCTGTTGCTCCGACTGGCGTTGATGTTCTCGGGGCTGACCGTGCTGGACGACCATC
>CALGOD010001081.1 GCA_937957845.1 uncultured Nocardiopsis sp. | reverse complement strand
CTAGGCACTGTTTTTTGAACGGGTCAGGTCGCGGAGCCAGATCCGGATGGAGGCCACCTGCACCGTCCCGTCGAAGATCGCGGCCCGCTTGTCATAGCGGGTCGCGACCGCCCGGTTCTGCTTGAGCAGGTTGATCGCCCGCTCCACCGTGTTGCGGTCCCGGTAGGCCACCCGGTCAAAAGCCGGCGGCCTACCGCCCGCGGAGCCTTGGCGTTTACGGTGCTCGCGCTGGTCACGGGGCTGAGCGATCGTCGCTTTGATCCTGCGGCGCCTCAGATGCTCTCGATTGGCCCGGCTGGAGTAGGCCTTATCGCCCAACACCCGGTCCGGGCGAGTGCGCGGCCTGCCCGTGCGCCGAGGCAGTCGCAGGGCGCCCAGCAAGGGGGCGAACATCGGGCTGTCCCCGCGCTGGCCGGGGCTGGTGGCCAGCACCAGCGGGCGGCGGCGGGCATCGGCGAGCAGGTGGATCTTGGTGGTCAGTCCGCCCCGGGAGCGTCCCAGGGCCTCGCGCCCGTCCGGTTCGTCCCGGACCGCCTCCCCTTTTTCGCGGCCCCGGCGGCGTGTTGGTGGGCCCGCACGCTGGTGGAGTCCACGCTCGCGATGAGCTCCTCGCCGCTGGCGGCGTCGATCCTGAGCCGGTCGGCGATGCGTTGCCAGGTGCCGTCCAGGCACCAGCGGCGGTGGCGTCCGGCCGCGGTCTCCCAGGGGCCGTAGCGTTCGGGCAGGTCCCGCCAGGGGATGCCGGTGCGGGTACGGAACAGGATCGCGTTGATGACGCGGCGGTGATCGGCCCACTTCTTGCCCTTGTGAGGGTCGGCGGGCATGAGCGGGGCGAGCAGGGCCCACTCGGCATCGGTGAGTTCATGACGGCCAGGCACGTCCACTCACTCTGCCAGAGCAGGCCCCGCTGCGCTCCCACTTCCAAAAAACAGGCCCTAGACGCTAAAGCCATCATCACCACCGGGCAAACCAGAAGAGCGGATCAATAGCGTCTAGGACAGGAACGGCGGTATGACCTTACAAGCACCGCCTCCATTACGATTCCACCAGGGGACCTTTGATCCGATGGCCTACCGACCCCAGACACGAGGAAGCCACAGGCCAGAACACGTGAACTCGTCTGCTCGCCGGGGGTCAGCGGCCCGGTAGGCTTCCTTGCGTTGGTAGGTGGCCCGGCAAAACCGGGTGTGGCTTGCATGAGCGCTGCTGCAAGACGAAAGGGCGTTCACCCTCGATCCATCGGTTCCGCGGACCGCTTCACAACCTCACCACTCCGTGACCCTGTGAGCGCTGATTCGGCCTATCTCACGCCTGAGCAGAACTGTCCCGCCGCACCGCCACACGTTCCGTCCCTGGAGTGAAACCTCTACGACTCCTCAATACCGTATCCACGAGCACACCGTTTCCAGGGCAATCGATCATTTCGGGCGACCTTCAACTGCACTGCGAGTCGATGTACTCCTGAAAGTTCGGAAACTCCTGGCGAGCTCGCCCAAGGATCTCCTCCGGCTCACCGTGGGCGTCAGGGGCGTGCCGCCGAGCGACGTCCAGAACATCTGGATCAGGTGCACACGGGCCGTCGCTCCACCCCATGACCTCGCATGGCCCGTACCCCTGGGCGACCAGCCACAAGAACGCCCCGACGTTGACGGCCATGACTGAGCGTTCGCCCTCTGATCCGAGGAAGACCACAGGCTGCTCAACCAGAGGCCGTCCCTCTCGAATCAGCCACAGGCCGGTGTAGCCACCTGAGCCTTCCCTACCGAAGAAGCGGAACTCACTCCCGTCGACCTTCTCGTTTCCGGTCCACAGCCGGTACCACCACGCCGTCTCAGGGGAGGGTTCGAATGCCTCATACATCTCGAAGTCCATGCCTTGGGTGCCATGGACCTTCCTCAGGTCTTCCAGCATCGGGGGGAAGGAGAGATCGGTCATTGGTAGTCAGAGGCGCGGTACCCGTTCCCGGGCCCGTTTCCTCATCCCCCTTTCAATCCGTGCGTGCGGTTTTCCCGCACACGGCTTACCGATGATCTTCTAAACCGGGTTACGCAACCCCGGATAACGGACCGTGCCACGAAGCCTGTACAAGCCCTGCTGGTTGAGCCACTCCTCCGTCCAGGCATCAGCCTGACCAGCCCGGAGATTACGGCCCCGCTTCTTACGCATAAGCCGTTGAAGTCTCCAGACCACCCAGTCATCCACCGCTCTGAACTTGGTGGCGGCATTCCCCGTACGGAAATAAGCACCCCAGCCACGCAGAATCGGATTGATCCGAGCGATCACCACCCGCACATCCCGACCCATATGCGCCCGACCGGTCCGGCCCCGGATCTTGTCCCGGAGCCGCTTCATCGCCGCCTGCGAGGGCCACCGTTGCAGGTAGTAGCGCACAATACGCTTGCGCTCCCACAACCGACCTGACATGCACGCTCTGAAGTGGCATCCGAGGAAATCGAAACCCTCACGGCCCTGCCTGAGGTCCACGATCCGCGTCTTGTCCGGGTGCAGCTCCAAACCCAACGAGCCCAGAACCCGACCAACCAGGTCCAGCGCCCGCTCGGCCTGGTGCCTGGACCGACACATCACGACACCGTCGTCGGCGTAACGCACCAGCTCACCGACTCCGGACGCCGCGAGTTCGGTATCCAGTACGTGCAGGTAGACGTTGGCCAACAGCGGGGAGATCACCCCGCCCTGCGGCGTGCCCGCGACCGTCCGCGACACACCACTGGCCTCCATCACCCCCGCACGTAGCCACAAACGCACCAACTTGAGCACCCGCCGATCCGACACCCGCTCGCCGACCTCGATCATCAACCGGTCATGGTCGATATGGTCGAAGAAACCGCGGATATCGAACTCCACGACATGAGTGACGCCCTTGATGAAGCCGACCCGCAGGCGCTCCATCGCATCAAGGGCCGACCGCCGAGGACGGTACCCATAGGACGACTCGCGAAAGTCGGCCTCGAACACCGGTTCCAGAACGATCTTGGCCGCTTGCTGGGCCACCCGGTCACGGATGGTGGGAATACCCAAAGGGCGCACGCCGCCCCGTGGTTTGGGGATCTCCACCCGCCGCACCGGCGACGGGCGATAGTTCCCCTCCAGCAGATCCTGTCGGAGTTCAGCGAGCATCCGCTCCACCCCGTAGGACTCCACATCTTCCAAAGTGATCCGGTCGATACCGGACGCACCCCGGTTGTCCTTCACACGCTTCCATGCCTCCCGCAGGACGTCATCCCTACAGATACGGTCGAACAGGGCATGGAAACGGCGATCCGAGGACTGCTTGGCCGCAGTCCATAGCTTGCGTTGGAGTTTTCGCACCTTCCCGATGGGCGCGATGGCCCCGGGTTCGGCAACCGTGTTGCCGGGGTGGTTGGACCGGGCGGTCCCGGCCATGCCCTGACGCTTACCCCCGCTGCGAGCGTGATCAAAGTGCGGGCCCTTCCCTCCCGGCGCGTTCTTGTGCACGCCTATCACCGGTACTATGCCCCGCTCTGACTCCCTCCTCGCTCCGCTGGACTTCACCATCGGCTTATACCAGCGGTCTCGTACCCGACGCAGGCGTGCGCGGACGGGTCTCTCCTGTTCCGTGCCAGACCGTGAACGCGTGCCGTCTTCCATACCCCGAGGAGATCCAGCGGACCGCTTCCGGAACCGGGTCCGCCGGACATGGCCTTCGCCGCGACATGACCGGCTCGGCTCTCACTGTTGTCCGTATGACGAGGCTGCAAAGTTCGCTTGATGCTACGGCCCGCGTTCTTGCTCCCTCCGAAGAGGCCTTTGACACCCCGCTCGGCCGGGCGGGTCTCCCCGCACGGCTGGGGCCTGCTACCGGGCGCTCCGGCGCTTACCCGGACGGGACTTACACCCGCTGGCCTGACACAGCTTTCAGGACGCACCATGGGGGAACGTTAGCGCCCCGTGTGGACATTCTTCTGAGGTCTGTCGATCCCCACC
>CALGOD010001080.1 GCA_937957845.1 uncultured Nocardiopsis sp. | reverse complement strand
ATTACTCAAATTCGCACAAGGCCATCGTAGATGTTCTCAATTATATTATATACGGCCACGACCAGGTGGTCGGCGACCGCCTCCATCTCGCTCATCATGTGGCTGGAGAGAAGGACGGTACGTCCCTCGTCGGCCATCCGTCGGAGCAGGGCGCGCATCCAGCGCACCCCGTCGAGGTCGAGGCCGTTCACCGGTTCGTCGAGAAGGACGATGCCCGGATCCCCCAAGAGCGCGTCGGCCACACCCAACCGTTGCCGCATGCCGAGCGAGTAGCCGCCCACCCGTCGACGCGCGATGTCGGTCAGGCCGACCTCCTCCAGCACCTCCTCCACCCGTCTTCTCGGGATACCGGCGCCCACGGCCTTCGCCGTCAGGTGGGCGCGGGCCGTGCGGCCCGGATGGGCGGCCTCCGGGGAGAGCAGGGCACCGCCCTCCCGGGCGGGTCGCGTCAACCGTCCGTACTCGTGACCGTTGATCAACGCCTCACCCGACGTCGGCCGGGCCAATCCCAGGAGCAGCCTCATCGTCGTGGACTTTCCGGCGCCGTTGGGTCCCAGGAAACCGGTCACCCGCCCGGGTTCCACGGTGAAGGTCAACCCGTCCACGGCAGTCCTGTCCCCATAGCGTTTGGTCAGATCGCGCACCGTGAGCACATCGTCCCCTCTCTCAGTTCGTCGGTGCACCACGCTAGGAACCGGCGGCCCTCACCACATCGGGCGTTCGTCGTGCCCCCACTAGGCACTTGTGCCTATCCGCCGGGACGCGGTGCTCGTTTCGGCGGGCCCGCGCCCCGGGTAGGTCTCCGTGCGTGACCGATGCGGCCGGCGAGGAACGGGGGAGCCATGCGGGCGTCCATCGGCGACTACGTGCACACGCACGGGGTCACCAGCACCGACGGGAAGCACACCGGGGAGATCGTGGAGGTACGCGGTGCCGACAACGGGCCGCCGTACGTGGTGCGGTTCCCCGACGGGGAGGAGAGGCTCATCTACCCGGGGCCCAACACCGTGGTGGAACCCCGGCACCCGGTGGACTGAGGACATCGAAGGCGGAAACGGTCGGCGGCGGGCACTGCGTCCGCCGCCCCCCTGTGCGGCGGGTGTCCCGCCGCCTTGGGGGAGACTGAGGGCGTGAGCTCCAAGAACCGTCGGCCCGGTCCGCCCGAGATCAGTCCCTCCGTCCTCATCCTGACCATGGCCCGTCGTGTCGAGGCCGAGTTGAACGCCGCGCTCGCCCCCTTGGACCTCACCGTCTCCCGTTTGGGGCTGCTCGGCCACATCGCCGGGGGGCCGGGGGCCGCGTTCAACTCGGCCTCGGCACGACTGGCCAGGGGGATCGGAA
>CALGOD010001079.1 GCA_937957845.1 uncultured Nocardiopsis sp. | reverse complement strand
CGGGGATCAGGGCCAGGGCGACGACCAGTCCGGCCAGTACGTCGGCGCGGATCTGTGCGGGGCCGGGCACCTTGGCCAGGAAGGACCGCGCAGAGGTCTTCACGGGAAGTTTCATGGAACCCATCGGTTTCGGGCAGCCCACAGCGGGCCGCGATGTTCGGGTCAGGTGTACGGCGACGCCGCGAACGGACGTCTCGTGACTCGACGAGCGGGTTTCGCCCGGGTGTCCGGAGTCGTGCGGCACTCGTGGTGACCCGTACCCCGGGTGTGGCTTCGTCGCCGTGGACCCGACCGTGCCCCTGAGGCAGGTCGGAAGCATGCGGTCGGCTCACGCGCGGGGCGAGAGGACCTGGAACGAATTTACCCTTACGTAAGAGTTAGAGTCACGTGGGAAGACTGAGGCGACCATCACACTGGTGTCCGTCAGCGGTCGGATTCTCGTTCCCATGTGGGGCGGCGGACGTCCAGGTCCGTCGTTCGCCCGGATGGACACGAAGGCCGCGGTGCGGTCAGGAAGTGCGTTGCGGCGGTCTGCGGGCGAAGCACACCGCGACCGCCACGAGGAAGCACAGCAGCGCCAGCCCCAGAATCCCCGGGCGGTAGGGACCGGCCTGACCCTGGGCCAGGGCCCACAGGATGGGGCCCACCGCCGTGGAGGCGACCGCGACGGACTGGGTCAGCCCCCGCAGGGTGCCAAGAATCGCCGTGCCGAAGTAGAAGGGCAGAGCGGCGCTCTCCACCGCGCGGGCACCGGAGGCCGCCGCACCCAGAGCGGCCCCGTACAGCAGGGCGCCCCACCCGGGGGAGACCAGCGGCAACGTGACCAGGGCGAGGCCGTGCATGGCCATGGCCGCGCTCATCAGCACCTTGGGGGAGATCCGATCGGCGGCCGAACCGAACAACAGTGCCGACCCCAGTCCCGCGACGGTCTGGGGCAGGAAGTTGGCGGCGGCCTGGACCGGGGTGAGCCCCTGCTCTCCCAGGATGGAGATCTGGTGGAAGAACACGGCGGTGGACACCAGACCACTGCACGCGATCGCCCCGGCCATCGCCCAGAACATGGACGTGCGTGCGATCGCCGAGAGCGGCCACGCCGACGCCTCGGCGCCCTCGGTCCGACCCGAGGGTGAGGAGTGCTCCTCCTGGGGTGCTCGTGTGGCTCCGCGCAGACCCCAGAAGGCCAGGGGAAGGACCACGATCCAGATCAGCAGGCCTTCGGCGACGAAGGTGTACCGCCAGCCGAGCAGGGTGATCACGCGCTCGGCGAGCAGGGGGAACAGGGAGATGCCCGCGGCTCCCAGAGAACCGGTCAGCCCCAACAGGGTCCCTCGATTGCGGGTCACGGCGATCGCGACGGCGGTGGTCGCGATCATGCTCATGCCTCCCTGACCCAGGGCGCGCACTCCGATGAACCCGGCCGTCAGACCGATCAACTCTTGAGCGCCCGACAACAGGACGAGGAAACCCCCGAAGCCGATCGCCACCAGTACCAGCACCCGCTGGACCCCGAAACGGTCCACCGCGCGGCCGATCCAGGGAAGCGCGAGCGCGCCGGAGAGGGTCCCCACCATGTAGGACAAGGAGACGGCCGAACGGCCGACGCCCAGGTCGGCGATCACATGGTCGACGAAGACGGCGATACCGGCGGTCTGTCCCGGTCCGCTCAACGCCAGGACCAGGGCGGAGGCCGCCACGATCCTGGCAACGGAACGACGGGACGTTTCAGTGGTGGGCGGCGCGGTGGACAGTATGACTCCTTGATGGGCGGCGGGAACGCAGACAGGGGGCTCGACCCAGAGCGGCATGGTGACTCTTGAGAGTCAAGGAACCGCAGAGAGTCGATATTCCTTGTCGGTTCCGCCGACGGGCAATGGGGCCACGGATGGATCCGGATCGTCTCGATCGATCGCCTGCGACTCGCCGCCTGTGGCGAACCGACCCCGAGGGTCACCGTGGTCGCGGCGCCGGAGTATTCGGTGACGGGTGACGTGTGCGGCTGCGGTATGGGAGCCGCCGGGAGCTCTCCTCCCACGTGTGTTCGCTCAGGTGGTGGCGTTGTTCCGGGTGCGCTGTTCCCGTAGGTGTCCGGCGAACTCCTCCGCCATCGCGAGCTGTTCCCGCAGCGCCCGACAGCGGGCGGCGATAGTGGCCTCGAAGGCGTCGAGCCTCTCGCTCAGGGCCTTGTGCTCCTCGGGGGAGGTCTCGCCGGAGTTCAGCCGATCGAGGGTCTCCAGGAGCTCACGGGTCTCCTCCAGACTGAACTCCAGCGGCTTCATCCGCTTGATGAGGTTCAGCCGGTCCACGTCCTCCTCGGTGTAGAGGCGGAAACCTCCACGGGAGCGGGCCGAGGGCTCCACCAGGCCCATCTCGCCGTAGTAACGGATGGTCCGCAGGGACAGACCGGTCCGCTCGGCGACCTCGCCGATCTGCATGCGGCGCGGTTCGGGCATCGCGGCACCCCTTCTCAATCACTCGACTCCGACGTCGGGTTCGCCTGTGTGTCGTCCACCGCCAGGTGCGCTACGGTAGCGCGTTCCCTGTGTCAAGAGGATTCCACGTCCTGCCGTGTGTTCTGCCGCGGCCCGGGGTGACACGAGGGACGATCGGCTGTCATCGTCCCTGGCGGAGGCGAGCCCGCCGGTCGGACGCGGGCAGGCGGGTGTACGGCACGGGTGAGGGGCACTCCGGCGGGAGGGCCTGGTGGCACATGGCGCCCCG
>CALGOD010001078.1 GCA_937957845.1 uncultured Nocardiopsis sp. | reverse complement strand
GGCGGCCTCCAGTCCCGCCTGTTCCCGAGGGCCGACCCCCTCGGCTAAGTCCACCGCCAGGTACAGGGGGACGCCGTCGCCCTCCGGCCTGGGGTGGGTGGCCCAGCCGGGGCGCTCGGGGGCGTGTTCGGCGTTCTTGGCCTTGCGGTCCGCCAGTTCGGCGAGTTCGCCGGAGAGTTGTCCCTCCTCGCTCACCGCCACGTCACGGCGTGCGCGCAATTCCTCCAGCAGGGGGTCCACCGCCGCGTGCGCCAGACGCGCGACGGTGGAGGGCACGTCCGGTCCCAGCACGCGCAGGGAGTCGTTGATGGGCAGTTCGACGCTGCCCTCCAGTTCGTGGATGGCCTCGCCCAGCGCGTGCGCGTGGCTGGAGTCCCGCAGACGTGCCGCCCAGCCCCGGACGCCCTCGGCGTAGGCCGCGCTCTGGTCACGCACGCCGTCGATGGCGTTCTGTTCGCGTGTGCAGGCCTGTTCGAGGGCTGCGTCGGCGCACTCGGCCTCGCTGGTCAGGGCGATCAGGCGACGGTCGGTCTCGGCCTCGGCGGAGGTGAGCCCCATCAGCCTGGTGACCAGGTCGGCGCGGTCGGCGGCGCGGCCGGCGGCCCCGGTGAGCAGGTCGTGGAGACGTCCGAGGCGTTCGCGCAACCCGTCCAGGTCGACGCCCTCCACGGGTTCGCGCTCGACCGCCTGCTCCAAGCCCTGAAGGTCGACCCGTGTGGTGCTCTCACGTGGCGCGTGGACGGTGAGGACCGGGTCGGGGACGGCACCCAGGACGGACGGGTCGATCCCCGCCGCGACGGCGGCGCGCGAGGCTTCGGCGTGGGTCTGACGCAGCGCCTCCAGCGCCCGTTCGATGACTTCGGTGTCCTCCCCGAGCCGTTCGACGGCGTGCCCCTCCACCCGCTCGGCGTGTTCCGCGGCGACCCAGGCGGCCTCGGCCGCACGGATGTAGGCGCCGACGGCGGCGTCGTAGGCCCTGCGCTCGTTGGCCGTGGCCGTGGCGGCACCGTTCTGGGCGGAGGTGAGGGTGCCGTCATCGGCTTGGGCGGTGTCGCGTGTACGGCGGACCTGGTCCCGTTCCTCGCAGGAGTGGCTCTCGGCCGTGATGAGGCGGTCGAGCTCGGTGCGCAGGTGCTCGGTCTCCTCCGTCCGGGTCACGGCGGCGTCGATCTGCTCGCGTACCCGGGCCACGCGTGCGCGCAGTCCGTGCACCAGGTAGCCCCGGTAGTCCTCCAGGAAGGCGGTGACGCCCGTCCCGATCCGGACGAGGGCGTCCTTGTCCGCGCGCGCCTGTTCCAGGTCGGCGATGTTGCGGGCGACCTCGTCCAGGACGGATTCGTCCATGGGGGGCAGCGCCTCGGACAGGACTCCGACGAGTTCACCGGCCTCCAGGCGATCGCCGATGGTGGGGCGACGCAGCCTGTAGAGCAGGTGGACGAGGTTGCGGTAGCGGACGGAGTCGTCGATGCCGAACAGGTCGCGCATGACCCGGGCCCGATAGGCGACGGCGCTGGTGAAGCAGTTGTCCGCGCCGATCTCCGAGCGGAGGCGGTCGACTGGTTTGGGGCGACCGTCGGTGACCAGTTGGAGGTCGTGCCCGACCCTGCGGTCGGTGACGAAGAACACACAGCGGGGGTCGGAGTCGCCCACCGCCATGACGGCCGCGCCGAGTGTCATGTGGCGGGGCGGAGCGTCGGGGTCGCGGGGTTCCTCCTCCTCGGCGACGCCGTCCTGCGTCTCCGCCGCCGCGGCACTGGCCGCCAGCAGCGCGGAGGCGCTGTCGGCCCCGGTTCCCGAGAGCAGGGCGGAGGCGCTCTGGGGTCCCGTGCCGCTTCGGACCACCGAGTCGAGCCCACGGTCGCCCCGGTCGGTGGTGAACTCCACCCAGAGGTAGCCCAGTCGGGTGGAGGGACCGGTGGCGGTCCGCTCCTCCTCGGCCGCGTCCGCGGGGGGCGCGGCCTCGGGCTCCTCCGGTCCGCCGAGGAGGTCGGGGCCGGTCTCCTCCGTCGGAGGGGGGTCGACGGCACGGGCTCCTTCGGCCATCAGCCAACGCAGACTGGTCCGGTTGGTCCCGGTGGTGTCGAGTCGGCGCACGTCCCCGTCCAGCAGGAAGGGGAGCAGCATCTCCAGGGCCTTGGACTTGCCCGCACCGTTGCGGCCCCGCAGCAGCAGCCGCCCCTCCGCGAACTCCATGACGTGGTCGTCGTACTGCCAGACGTTGCGGATACCCGCGCGTTCGAGTCGGTAGCGGGGCACGTCGCGGGAATGGGCCGGGCCGGGGGCGGCGGGTTCAGTCGGAACCGACGTCTTCTCCGTCCCCGGGGCCTGGCTGGTCTCCTGTGTCACCACTGGTCGCGCTCACCTTCTCGTTCGCCACCGCTTGCAGCACGGACGCCACCCGACTCAGATCACGGTGGGGGTCGGCGGGAGCCTCGGGCTCTGGATCATCACCCGAGACCTGTGCGAGGTCGGGGCGGGTCCGGCTGTGTTGGTCATTGTCCTGGATCAGGGGGACACGCTCGTCCACTTCGGTGCCGTAGCGGGCCGCGGCGGCGGTGAGCCGCCATTTTCCGGGGCCTCCGTCCAGCAGCCCGAAGTCCGACAGCAGGGTCCGCACCCGTTCGCTGAGCCGCGCGGGATCGGGGACCTCGGGCCCGGCGGTACGGCTCCACTCTGCCCGGATGGGGGCGTCCTCGCCACCGAGGGCCTCCAGGGCGGCGTCCAGTTCCTCGTCCGGGACGGGGACCGAGGTGGTGGGCCTGCCGGGGTTCCATCGGCCGGAGAGGCGCCTGACGAGGGCCAGGGCCACGTGGCCGATGGGGTCGTCCACGGGGAAGCGGGGACCGGCCTCCGCTTCGTCGGGCATCACCAGGGCGACGCCCTCGGCGCGGACCTCGGTGTCGCAGCCGAGCAGGTTGCCCAGGGCGGCGGCGGCCCGCCACTGGTGGGCGGCGAGGCGGTCACGTTGGCGGTCGGAGAGCTGCTCGCGGTAGACGACGGCGTTCTCGGCCAGGAGGCGGCGCAGGGCGATCTCTCCCTGCTGGTCGCCGTCGGGGTCGGGGTCGTGGGAGGCGGCGAGGAAGGAGTCCGCGTCATCGTCGCCGCGGGGCAGGTGGGCCGCGACGGAGCGGACGGTCTGGGTGTGCACGAACAGGTGCGGGTCGGCCGTGGGGTCGATCTGGTGGTCGGCGATGGAGCCCGACGTCTCACTCAACGCGCCGAGCTCGCACAGACGACGCAGGGCGGCGCAGAAGGCACGGCGCTCGCCGAGGCCGCGCGCGGGGTCGGCGTCGATCCCGGCCTCGCGTGCGGCCGCGTGGACCTGGTCGGCCAGCCGCCGGAGGGTGAGGGTTCCGTGTTCCTCGACCAGGACCGCCAGTGTCAGGGCGAAGTAGGTGTGCGTGCGCGGTGTGAAGGCGGCCCCGGTCGTGCGTGCGAAGTGCCGTGTGCTCCGGGGGGCGACACCGCGTTTGATCAGGCGCGCGTGGTCGTCGGCGACGTCCAGCCGGTAGCCGAGCACCCGTTGGAACCGCTGGACGAGCCACTCCTCGTGCGCGCGCACGAGGGGGAACTCGGCGGGATGGGTGCGTTCGGTGAGCAGGGGGCGGGCCAGGAGGGCTCGGGCCGCGGCCTGCCGTTCGCCGAGGAGGGCGGCGTCCTCGCTGTAGATGTCCGTCTCCATCACTCCCACGCTCGGGTCCAGGTCCGGTCGGAGGACAGGTCGGTCGGATCCGTGTCGGAGTCCGAGGTCGGTGCAGTGAGGTTACCCGTGGGTTCGGGATCCGCGACAGGCCCTTCCGGTGTCCCGGACCCCTCCGACTCCGAGGAGGTGGATCGGTCTCGGAGGTCGGCGGTCTCCTGTGCCTCGTCGACGGGGTCCTCCTGGTCGGGCGTCCTCGTCGGGGAGGGAAGGCCGGCCTCCTCGACGGGCCGCTCGGCCTCCCCCCGGTCCTCGTCCGTGGAAGCGAGGGGCTCCGTGCTCGGGGACGCCCCTTCCGTGGCGTCCTCCTCGACGGTGTGCTGCTCGTAAGGAGTGACGCACAGGCGCACACCCTCCAGGGTGAGTTCGCCGCCCTCGCCGCAGACGGTCACCTCGGCTCCGGGGGCCGAGATGACGTGCAGGCGCAGGGCGAACTCCAGGTCGCCGGCCGAGGTGGACCCGCGGCCGGCGTCACCGGAGCCGAGTGCCGCGGTGAGGAGTTCCATGAGGACCTCCATTCCGGCTCCGGACAGGTCCAGGCGGGCGTGGTCGCCGGTGGGTTCGGTGAGCAACGCCCGGATCTGCGCCGCGCCGGCACGGCGCCAGTGGGCGGAGGACTCCGCGGCGTCGCGCAGACGCGCCCTTTGGTCCCGGTGGTCGCGCACCGGTTCGGGCGGTCGGGTGCCGGGGTGTTCGACGACGGTGCTGCGGTCGGGCTCGGCCTGCCACCAGCTGGTGGTGGCGGCCACGCTCTCGTCCACACGCCCCTCCAGGTGCAGGGAGGGGTGCAGGGCGTAGGCGGCTTCGGCGAGGGCTTCGGCCCGTTCGGAGTCGGCCTCCTCGAACCACCTGGCCAGGCGCAGCAGAGCTGCACGGCCGTGCCGCGGCACCGGTCGCCCTCCGGTGCCGTGTCCGTCGTCCGCGCGATCGTCCATCCACTGGTTGAGTCCCACAACTCAGCAGAGTAGAGACCTCCGGGGCGCGCCACGCCCGTTTCGGCACTGCCCACCCCCGGCAAGGACCCCACGACACCCTGTTTGACCAGCCACGATGCCGCTTTTGGGAACTTTGGCGGGATTCTGCGAGGCCGTGACGGAGGCGAACCTCACTCCGCCCGGCCTCGGGCACCGATCGACTCCCGAGATCACTCCGCGGACGGAACCGCCAGGCGTCCGCCGTCGGCCTCCTCCAGCGCCCGGCGCGTCTCCTCGGACATGTCGTCGTCGTAGTCGGTGATGGTGTAGGTGGAGAAGTACGTGGTGCCGTCGACCTCCACCGGGTCGCTCAGCTCGATCTCGACGTCGTAGGGGTCGTCCTGGCAACCCTGGTCCATGCACCACGTCCCCAGGATCTCGCCCTCTCCCCGCGCGACCTGGTCCGACCACTCCTCCCACTCCATGTCGGAGAAGGTGGTGAACTCGGTGGCGACGTACTCGGTCGGGCGCTGGTCCTCGAAGCCGTTCTCGTCACCGTGGTGGTTGAAGACGTGCGCCCCCTCGGCGCTCCCACCGGAGCCGCCCTCGCCGGTGGGACCATCGCTCCCCTCCGGAGCGGCCGGCGCCGACTGCTCCCCCGGGCTCTGCTCGGTCTCACCCTCGGGCATGTCCGGCTCGGACTCCTGCTGCCCGCAGGCGGTGATCGTCAGCAGCAGTGCCGCCCCGGTCAGGATCATGCGCCTCATCTGGTCTCTCTCCTCCTCTTTCGGCCCCCACGGGAGCTCTTCCCGAATCCTGCGGGTCCGCGCCGCCGTGCACGGACCCCGGATCCGACTACCCATGCCCTGACACCCTCATGTCCGCGGTGGGCGTCGCCCTCCCCGGTCTTCGACAGGTCGAGGCCCCCCGACAGGCTGCCGGGGGGCCTCGACTCACCACGTACTCCTCCGTCACCGCGGAGCCGAGGGCTCCGCCGTCTGGAGGGGGTCAGTAACCGTTGCCGTCGTCCTCGCCCCTGTGATGATCGACGTTGGTGGACACCGGACCGTTGACGCAGTCACCGGTGGTCTGCGGCGACAGGATCGGCACGTTGACCGCTCCCACGCCGACGGACAACTCGGCGTTACAGATCTGCACCGGAACCAACTGCAGGTTCTGGTTGAACTGCTGGTCACCACCGTGCGAGCCGTGGGCGTGAGCGGGTGCTCCCATGAGGAGCGCGCCCATCGCCACACCCGCGAGGGCGGTGGCCGCCGCGAACTTGCGCAGCATGGGAACCCCTAGTCGATGTTGGTGCTGACGGGGCCGTTGACGCAGTCGCCGGTGGTCTGCGG
>CALGOD010001077.1 GCA_937957845.1 uncultured Nocardiopsis sp. | reverse complement strand
AGGCCGGGAGCGGTGACGTCGGCCCAGGCCCGCACCACGCCGTCGGGCCGGTCGATCTCCTCCTCGGCCAGGACCAGGCCGGGCTCGGCCACCCAGGCGCCCAGGTCGGCCAGGAGGACACGCAGGTCCTCCTCGATGCCATGGCTGTTGCGCAGGTCCTCCACCACGGCCAGCGGTACCGCGACGGTGTGTCCCAGCGCCAGTTCGGGCAGGCGATCCAGGAAGACCTTGAGCAGGCCGGTATAGGTACCGTGCACCTGGTGGGAGGCGACGAGCAGGACATTGCTGCGGCGCACCTTCTCCAAGGCGGCCTCGACCGCGGAGGAGGAGTCCGCGAGCAGTTCGGCGCCCAACTCGGCGATGTCGACGACGATCGGCTGGGAGTCGACATCGGCGCGGGTGGCCACCTCGGAGGCGGCGCGCAGGGCGGCCGCCCGCACGGAGGAACGGTTCCGGGAGGCGGCGACGAGCACGGTGAAGCGGGTCATGGAGAACTCCTGGGTTCGGTCAGATCGAGTCGGTTCGACCGGAGAAAGAAGCGTCAGGGGGCGGTGATCGGGGCGACACCGGAGAGGACGTCGTTCCTCATACCGGCACGGGAGTGGACGTCGTCGTCCGGAACTCGTGTGTGCCGGGCCTGGAGAGGCTGCTCCACGGGCCGACGAGGGGCCCGGAACCCGAGGGTGGGATGGATGAGCGTCCGGTGTCTGTGAAGGGCACGGAGCACGGGGATACCCGTGGCGCGGGGCTCGGCCCCGCGAAGGCGCTAGCTACGACAGAGCGCGCTCGCCTGCTGTCTCAGATCGACATGCAGGCGCTGGACGAGCAGCTCACCGGCGGACATGCCTCCATCATGAGGTTCACCGTCCCGATCGTCAATGCGTACGGCTCTCCTTGGTGTGTGGGAACACACCGGGAAAACGGTGTTCCGGCTCGCGGGTGACCGTCGCCGAAGGCGGGATCCTCCGGTTGGACAGGAGAAACGGACTCACGCCCGGGAGGTCGTCCCCCTTCCCCGACACAGCGCCGACGCCTGTGTAATGTGCGACACACCACCGGGGCGGTCCGCCGATGACGTCCCGAGGCCGCAGGAACCATCGTCTTTCGTCGAACGCAGGGAGAGAGCCCGAACATGGTCCAGACCCCCGTCACTCTGGCCAACGCACGCGTCGTGACCCCCGAGGGGGTCCACGACGGATGGCTGCGAGTCGAGGACGGCCGCGTGGCCGCGCTCGGTTCGGGCGAATCCGCTCGGGGCGGTGAGGTCCACGACGTGGACGGCGCCTGGGTCGTACCGGGGATGGTGGACACCCATCTCCACGGCGGTGCCGGGCACTCCTTCACCGACGCCGACCCCGAGGGCATCCGGAGGATCATCGCCTTCAACCGAGCCCGAGGGGTGACGACACTGGTGGGTGGACTGGTCGCGGCATCGCCCGAGGACACCGTCCGCCAGGTGTCGACGCTGGCCGAGCTGTGCGACACGGGAGAATTGGCGGGCATCTACCTGGAGGGCCCCTTCATCGCGCGCTCCAGATGTGGAGCGCACGACCCGGAACTGCTGCGCGAGCCGGACACCGCCGAGTTCGACCGCTGGCTCAAGGCCGGCCGCGGTCACGTGCGCATGATCACCGTGGCTCCGGAGCTGCCGGGCGCCCTGGAGCTGATCGGTGCGGCGGTCTCCTCCGGTGTGGTGGCCGCCGTGGGCCACACCGAGGCCACCTACGAACAGACCCTGGCGGCCTTCGACGCGGGCGCGTCGGTGGCCACCCATCTGTACAACGCGATGCGTCCTCTGGGGCACCGGGATCCCGGGCCGATCGCGGCCGCCCTGGGCGACGAACGGGTGACGGTCGAGCTGATCCTTGACAACGTGCACGTCCACCCGGGTGCCGCCGGCCTGGTGCTCGACGCCGCGCGCGCGAACCGGGTGTCGATGGTGACGGACGCGATGTCAGCGACGGGGATGGGAGAAGGCGCGTACACACTGGGCGACCTGCGGGTGCGGGTGAGCGGTGGAGAGGCCCGGCTGGTCGAGAGCGGGGCGATCGCCTCCAGCACGATCGTGCTGCCGCAGGCCGTACGCAACGCCGTCCGGGGACTGGGGGTGAGTGTGCCCGATGCGGTGCGTTCGGCCTCGTCCGTTCCGGGGGCGGCCCTGGGTCTGGTCGACGCGGGCAGGATCGAGCCCGGCGGCCGTGCCGACCTCGTCGTGCTCGACCACGACCTCACGGTCCGTGAGGTGATGCACGGGGGCGCCTGGCTTGTGTGACGGCGTGTCGCAACCTTGTTACCAAGCAGCAATGTGACACTGAGTGACAATGGCGTCAGGGCATCGAGGAGAGCCACCACGCTCGACACGAAAGGATCTGCGCCATGGCCAAGTCAAAACAGACGAAGGACGAGCAGCCGACCCGTGTGCCCTCTGAGGAACACGAACACCTCAGCAGGCTCGCAGCCGAGCTGGCCGACTACGACGTGCGGGCGGACGTGATCGATGGCGAGTCGCCTTGCCTGCGCGTCAGCAATCCGTCCTCCACCTGCGTGGTCGAGGACGTGGTGTGTGAACGCAGGGAGCACGACCACGCGTTCATCGCCTCGTTCGGGATCCAACTGGGCAGCAGTGGGTGCCTCGGCGTCACAGCCCACAAGATCGCGTGGCTCGTGGGGGCCACCAAGGAGTGACGCCCACGTGGGCGGGGGGTGCCGTTCGGCACCGCCCCCGTCCGCGCCCGGCCGGGCACCCCGCGAAGGACCGGCCCCACACCGGTCGGACACCGTAGGCCCATGTGGACCGCGCGCGGTGGCGCCCACCCCCGGCCGTACGGCGGTCGCCCCCGTTCTTCGTCCCCTCACACCCGACGACACGCGAAGAGCCGCCCGGAGGCGTCGGCGGACGTGGAGTACGGCCGTGGAGCGAGGAATCGGGAGTCTACCGAAGCACCGACGAACGGGCCGCCCCACGGCCCGCGGGACGGGTAGCGGGTCGAGGGAGGACCTCTCCGTCATGGGCGTGTCGGGGACTCGGTGTCTTCGAGTCAGGGCACGAGGACAGAGGAGAACGAAAAGACGACCCTGTCCGGAAGGCCTTCCGGACAGGGTCGTCTCTTGTTCGAGTGGAGGTGGCGGGAATCGAACCCGCGTCCTTCAGCATCGAGCCAGGGCTTCTCCGGGTGCAGTTCGTGCTGTCGTTCTACTCGGCCTCAGCGCTTACACGAACACATCGCTGACAGGCCCAGCCACGTGAATGTCCCACTCAGGCCCCGTGGCCTGACTCCGAGTGGTGAGTCATCTGAACGATGCCGGGATCTGGGCCGATGACGAGCCCAGGCCGACAGAGACGCTATCGCTTAGGCAGCGAGAGCGAACTCAGTGCGCTTGGAATTGGCACTTGTGTTTATTGCGAATGCAGGATTAACGAGGTCACAAACGCAACCCTCGACCCGCTTCCCCTGAAACGACTACCGAAGTCGAAACCGATCACCCCCTGTGGAATTTTCACGGTCTCCCCACCGGGGCGGGGCGACCGACATGCGAGCGGCGAACGCTCGCGCGTCCGTCACTCTACCTCTTGAACAGTTCGGAGGCCAAGCTCATTCCCCGGGGACGGGAGCGGATCCGCACGGTCCGGACGGGGAGAAACCCCCGCGGGCGCGGACTCAAGAGGCGGTCGACGCGGCCCGCGGGGGCGGTCGGCAGGGTCGGGCCGACCTTGGGAAACGACAGGATCTCCCCCGAGATGAGGTCCTGTCCCTCACGCTGGTCCGCTACCCCCTGTCGCGGGCCAGGCATAGGGGAAGACGCGAACCCGCCCCCGGGTGGTTGCCCAAGGGCGGGTTCTTTGCCTTGTCCAGAAAGAGTGGTGACCGAGACCATCACCCGTGGACTACCAACCGGTCTCCTCGGTACCCGTCCCCCCGCCCTCGGTCAGGTCGACCTCGTCGGTCGAAGTCCAGGGGTCGGGCGCCTCCGGTCCTCCCGTGGGCGCGGTCTCCTCGATGGGAAGGCCGTTGGCCATCGAGGTCAGGAAGGAGCTCGCCGCGTCGACCGCGTACTGCGACCACAGGGTCATCTCCGGTTCCACCTCGGCCAGCACGGCGAAGGCCACACCGTCCTGGTAGCCGACGAACCAGTGCAGGGACGTGTCGTCCTGCTCGACCCTGGCCGCCTGCCCGTGCACCTCTCCCCCCGCGGCGCCCAGATGGGACATCCGGTTCGTCACCGCGTCGCGCAGCCCCTGGCGGACCACTTCCACGTGATCCTCCTCCAGCGTCGTCCCGCCCTGGGGGTCGGGGCCCTCACCGCTCACCAGGGTCGGCGCGTGCCAGGTACCGCTCTCGATCGCCGCGGCGGCCAGCGCCATCGACAACGGGCTCACCCGGACACCGTGCTCGCCGATCATGGCGGAGGCCACGTCCTCGTCATCGTCGCCGATGGCGACCTCACCGGCCCCGGAGGGAACCGGCAGCTGCCATTCGACACCGATCCCGAGCCGCGCGGCCACGTCGGCGATGGTCTCCGGTCCCACCTTCGACCCCAGGTCCGCGAATCCGACGTTGCAGCTGAAGGCGATGTTGCGGGTCAGGTCGGGCTCTCCGGACAGGAAGCCACCGCTCGGGTTGACGAAGGTCCGGCCGCCGATCTCGGTCGAGTACCCACAGGGCACCGTGCTGTCCGGGCCGACCTCACCCG
>CALGOD010001076.1 GCA_937957845.1 uncultured Nocardiopsis sp. | reverse complement strand
TCCCCGCGGTCGAGGACCTGGTGGCCGAGGCCTTCACCAGCGCCGCACTGGGGGAGCTGGACGCCCTGCTCCCCGAGGAGTCCACGGACAGGGCTCCGGGGGACGCGGCGCACGTCCTGCGGGACTTCCTCGCGCGGATGTCGGGACCTGCGTTCGACGACGTCAGCAGGTTGTGGCTCAACGCCCGTCACCTCTCGCGCTACCGGCCCGTGCTGCACGAGAGGGTCGTGCGCCAGGAACTGCTCTGGTGCCGGCGGGTGGAGAGGGTCATCGCCTCCGGAGTGGAGGAGGGGGTGTTCCGCTGCGAGGATCCCTGGGGGTCGGCCGTGCGGGTCATGGCCGCCATCGACGGGACCAACTCCTACACCAACACCAGCGCGCCGCAGCGGTCCGCGCCGCTGACCGCCATGGTCCGCACGTTCGCGGAGGTCGAACTGGGGCTGGCCCGTGACTCCCTCCTTCCCCGTGTGGTGGAGACGGACGGCTCCGCATGAGGGGTCGTCCGGCGGATGGCGACACATGCGGGGCGGCCGGCTTGCCATGACGGCCGGTCCCTCCCGCCGCTCCGCCTCCCGAGGAGGCCAGGGAAGGAACAGGGGAGTCGTGGCCGTGCCGCCCGTTCCCCGGTGCGACGAAGTGCGTCGGCCTCTTCCGAGAAGAAAGATTCTGCCGTTGGCCGAGACCGTCGCTTCTTTCATGACATAGGCGGCAGGATCGTCACATGCGGCCGACCTTCGTCCTCGTGCACAGCCCGTCCGTGGGGCCCTCGACCTGGCGCCCGGTGGCCCGACACCTGGAAGCGGCGGGATACCGGGTGCGGTCACCGTCCCTGACGCACATAGGCGACGGTGCTCCGCCGTTCTGGCCCCGTATCGTCAGTGCCGTCCGCGACGACCTCCGACGAGTCCCGGCCGGTAGTCCCGTCACATTGGTGGCACACAGTAACGCCGGGTTGTTCCTGCCGGTGATCGGATCGGGTCTGGACCATCCGGTGGCCGGTTCGGTCTTCGTGGACGCCGCGCTGCCGGCCCGGAGCGGCTCGACCCCCGTCGCCTCACCCGAGATGCTGGAGTTCCTCCGCCCGATGGCCGTGAACGGTGTCCTGCCGCGCTGGACCGACTGGTGGGACGAGGAGGACCTCGCACCCCTGTTCCCCGATCCGGTGGTCCGGCGGACGGTCGTCGAGGAGCAGCCCGCCCTGCCGTTGTCCTACTACGAGCAGAGCGTTCCGGTGCCCGACGCCTGGGACGACCACCCCTGGTCCTACCTGTTGTTCAGTCCCGCGTACACCGCCCTTGCCGCCGAGGCGGGCGAACGTGGCCGGCGCGTG
Source organism: uncultured Nocardiopsis sp. (assembly GCA_937957845.1). Lineage (GTDB taxonomy): Bacteria > Actinomycetota > Actinomycetes > Streptosporangiales > Streptosporangiaceae > Nocardiopsis. The sequence continues at coordinate 154 of CALGOD010001076.1, read as the reverse complement.
GCGCACCTGCCCGGCGCACATCTGCATCAGCTCGTCGATCCGGCCGGTACGGCACGACATCTCATCGCCTTCGCCACCACGGCCTGAGTCGCTTTTCGACGCACGCGTCCAGAGACGACCTCTCGTGGTGGGGCGCCCTTCCTCGGGCTCAAAG
>CALGOD010001075.1 GCA_937957845.1 uncultured Nocardiopsis sp. | reverse complement strand
CCGAGGGCCTGTCCGAGGACGGAGCCGACCCTGCCGGGCCCGATGACGCCGACCCGCAGACGGGCGGGTCGGCCCTGCGTCGTCTCCATGTGTGTGCCCTCTCGTGCTCCTCGGCGCCGACGTTTCCGTCTCACCGTGACTTCTGAGCACACGATAGTCCTCCCGGGTCGGTGACCTGCCGCCCCGCCCCCGGACATGACACGGGCGCCACCCCGTCGTCACGGGATGGCGCCTGTGTCTGAGAGCTCGTACTCCCCGACCGGTCCGGTTCGTCCGGACACTCCGCCCGGCCGGGCGTGCCCACGTCCTAGTTCTTGACGGTGGAACCGGAGTCGTGGCAGTTGGCGCCGGCCACACCGAGGATGGCGATGGCGTTGCCGCAGACGTTGATGGGCACGTCGAGGTCGGCCACGAGCTGGTTGCCGCCGAGGATCGAGCCGTTGCCGGAGGTGAAGACGTTGCTGTTGGCCATGGCCGGAGCGCCGGTGAACAGGACGCCCGAGGCGGCGGCGACGATGGCACTGGCGGCGAGAGCCTTCTTCAGCATGTGGTTTCTCCCGTCGGACCCGTTGGCGGGGGGCGCCAACCGGTCGATAACGTTGACGATGCGTATGACAGTGAACACATCTCGTGTTCGGTCACCATTTAGCCATACTCAGTCGCCGCGCGTGACCAAAACAGCGACGCGTTTCGTGTCATTGACCTGGCGGTATCACCATTAGTGATGGTCCATGTCGGACATGTAGGCCATAAATGACAGCCCACCCCGCCCCTTAATGTGATGCACGACACATCAGGGTTCGGGGGTGTCTCCCACCCCTTCCGCCCCGTTCTCATCCGAGGTGTCGCACGTGCCCGTTTTCTCGGCCTTCGGCTCCCCTGGTCCGGCGGTCCCACGGTCGGGCCCTTCGACCGGCTCCCGCCTCCGGGTCAGGGTCGATCGGGTCTCCCAACGCTCGGTTCCGGCCGCGGGGACCCGGGCCCGTCTTCCGTACTCCACCAACGCGTCCACGAAACGGCGGGCCTCCTCCGCGTCACGGCCGGGAGCCTTGGCACGGACGGGCCCCGGTGGCGTGTCCACGTCCACCGCGACCCGTCCGGTGAACCGGGACAGAGGACCCGCCACCAGTCGCGCCGCCTGCACGCGTTCGACCGGAACGATCTCCGTGACCAGGCAGAACAGACCTCGGGTGCTGATGAACAGGTGCTCGTCCACTCCCATCAGACTCGGCACCGGACTGCGGTTGGGCACCAACGGCACGTGCGCCGCCTCGCTCTCGGGGAAGAGTTCGTTGACCAGTGCGAAGGCCCTGCGCCGCGGTGCCACCGGCAACAGGGTGGCCGAGTCGCCCTGACGCGCACCCGCGTACCCGGCGACGTTGGCCTCCACACGCGCCACTCCCAGGGCACGCCAGAGCAGGGGTTCGACCACCCGGACGGCCTGTACCCGGCCGGGCGGAACGGTCTGCATACGCCGCTGGAACATGCCGTAGCGCAACCGCAGGCCGTCGGAGGACAGGGAGGCGTAGTAGTCGGTGTAGCGGGCCAGCGGACCCCAGAAGTAGCGCAGCAGGCCCAGAGTGAGCGGCAGGAGCGCGCCGATGACACCGGGCTCGCCGAAGACGACACCCGCCGTCGCGAGCATGAGCAACAGGATGAAGGACAGCAGGATCGGGACGCGGAAGGTCAGCGCGCCGAGCAGGAGCAGGAAGGGCAACCGGTAGAACGACCACTCCGGTGCCTCGGGCGCACGCCCTGGAAGGCCCGCGGCGTGCGCGAGGACGGCGGCCCTCATCCGCTCGGCCAGACCACGGGGGAGGCAGCGCAGTCGGATGGCGCTCGCGTCGCCCCCCGCCATCTCCACACGCAGATCGGCCATGCCGAAGACCTGTAGGAGCAGGGGTCGGACCACGTCCACCGCCTGCAGACGGCTGAGCGGGACCTCCCGCGAACTGCGCATGACCAGGCCGCTGTGGACCACCAGGTGGTCCTCCCTCAGCCCGAAGGTGCCGTACCACCAGGCGGGCAGGACGTAGGCGAGGGTGCCGAAGGCGACGGCGACCGTCAACATCGCCACCCAGCCGAAGCCGAAGGTGTTGAGGATCGGTCCTATCAGTGCCACGAAGACCAGGGCCACCGCCAGGACCTGGAGCGGAACGATCATCCAGTGGGAGCGGTACACGCCCGTGGTGACGTCGTCCTCGGGTCCGGGGCGCGGGACCGGCGGCGGACGTCGTCCGAGGGACGGAGGCAGGAGCACGGGCGCGTGCGGAGAAGGCGCCGGAGGTCGGCCCACGGGCGTCCTCGGGTCGGCCCCGCCGGGCCCGGGAACGTTCGGCGGTCCGGGAGGCCGCCCCTGCGAGCCCGACGACCCGTGGGGTTCCTGTGGCGGGTGAGCTGGTCCGTGCACTTACAACCCCGTCGAGAAGCTCTCACTGCGCGCCGCGAGCCGGTCGCGCATCCGGACGGCCTCGATCAAGGGAAGGGCCACCACCCTGGTGTCGGCGGTGCTCGCGGCGGTACGCACTCTCACCGTGGCGATCCCCAACGCCTGTTCGAGGAGGTCGGCGGTGACGTCCACGACCTGCATACGTCCGTAGGGGACGACGACCAACTGTCGGACGAACACCCCGTAGGTGAGGATGAAAGTTTTGGATATTTATAGACATATTGACGAATTTTGTCGAATTTTGTATAT
>CALGOD010001074.1 GCA_937957845.1 uncultured Nocardiopsis sp. | reverse complement strand
GCGACAGTTGGTAACGAAAGCGCGTAAGATGGACAACGACAACCTGTGATGTGGACGCGCCCGAAAACCGGGATTCGGTCATGAAGGGTGGCGGGGTCATGGAAACTTCCAGAAACAGCGATGGCGGCGTCGCCGGTTCCACGGTCTCCTCACGAGGCCCCGGTGTGAAGGATCCGATCGACACACGGGACATCGGTCCCCGCCGGGGAACTCCGTTGTGGCTGTACATGTTGGGCGCGACGGTCGCGGGGGCGGGAGTGCTCGTCTTCTCCGCTCTCGGCCTGACCACGGACGAACTGCGCGCGCTCGCCGTCGAACCGCTCACCTGGGTACTGCTGTGCATGATCGTCCTGGGGGAGCTGCGGACCATCTCCCTCCCGGGACAACCACCGGGCGGCGGGGCGCCCACGTCCCTGCCCTTTTCTTTCGCGCTCGTCATCCTGCACGGGCTGCCCGTGGCGGCCCTGGTCCAGGCCGTGGCCATCACCGTCGCCGGGTTCGCACGTGGTCACGCGGCCCACCGCACCGCGTTCAACGTCGCCCAGTACACCCTCGCCCTCGGCGTGGCCGACGCACTCCTGCGCCTGGCGTCGCCCGGACTGCTCCAACAGACCTGGCTCCCCGCCGTGGGAGAGCTGCTCTCCGTCGCCCTGGCGGGAGCCGGGTACTTCGTGACCAACCGCGTACTGGTCCTGTGCGCGGTGGCCATGCACGAGCGGGTCGCACTCAGACAGGTCATGTCCAAGGGCATGCTCCGGCAGGCCCGCCTCCACGCCGTTCTGCTCAGCCTCGCCCCGCTCGTGGTGGTGGCCGGCAACCACTCGGTGCTGTTCGTCCCGCTCTTCGCGCTGCCGCTCAGCGCGCTCCACACGAGCGCGCTGTTGTCGGTCAAGCGCGACCACCAGGCCAACCACGACGAACTCACCTCGCTGGCCAACCGCAAGCTCCTCACGGTCCGGGCCCGCCAGGAGATCGACCGTGCCCGGCAACGTGGCGGAGGGGTCGGCCTGCTCCTGCTGGACCTGGACCGGTTCAAGGAGGTCAACGACACCCTGGGGCACCACACGGGCGACCGTCTCCTTCAGACCGTCGCCCGCCGGCTCACGCACAGCGTCCGCCCCGGAGACCTCGTGGCCCGACTCGGCGGTGACGAGTTCGCCGTCCTGCTGCCCCGGGTCGCCGACACCGAGTCCGCCCGCGAGGTCGCCTTCCGACTGCGCGGGGCCCTGTCCGAACCCGTCCGCCTGGACGGCATGGACTTCGATCTACAGGCCAGCATCGGCATCGCGCTCTTCCCCGGCGACGCGTCCGACTTCGCGCACCTGATGCAGCGAGCGGACGTGGCCATGTACGTGGCCAAGGCCGGCCGCACCGGTGTGGAGGTCTACGACCCCGGCAAGGACCGCAACTCCACGGCCAGACTGAGCCTGTACTCGGAATTGCGCCGCGGCCTGGCCGAAGGCGCCTTGGAGATGCACTACCAGCCCAAGGTCGGCTTGACGGACGAACGACCCCTGGGCCTTGAGGCCCTCGCCCGCTGGCACCACCCCAGCCGGGGGCTGCTCACCCCCGACGAGTTCATGCCGGTCGTGGAGCAGTCCAACCTGTTGAGGTCCTTCACCGCCGAGGTGCTCGACATCACGCTCGCCCAGGTCGCCCGTTGGCGGAGGCAGGGCATGGAGATGCCCGTCGCCGTGAACCTGGGCGTGCGCGAACTCCTGGACCCCGAGCTGCCCGGCACCGTCGCCGCCGCGCTGCGCGAGTACGGGGTCCCGCCCGGACAACTCGTCCTGGAGATCGGCGAGGACGCCCTGATCGCCGACACCGCGGCCGCCACCGAGGCCATCCACGCACTCCACCGCCTGGGCGTGGGACTGACCCTGGACGACTTCGGTACCGGTCACTTCACCCTCGCCCGGCTCGCCGGGCTGCCACTGGACGAGGTCAAGATCCACGAGAGCTTCACCGCACGCCTGGTCGACCGCTCCGACAACGGCCACACCGTGGTCCGGGCGGCCATCGCCCTGGTCAAGGCGCTGGGCATGCGCGCCACCGCGGAGGGGGTGCAGGACGCCGAACTCGCCCGCGCCGCGTGTGACACCGGTTGCCACGCCGCGCAGGGGCGCTACTTCACACCGCCGTTGACCGCGGACGAGATCGCGGACTGGTTCGCCGCCTACGAGGGCGGAGCCGTGGCGAACACGCGGGTGTGACGCGGCCTCCCGGGTCCGGAGCCGACCCCAGGCCGGGGGCGCACCGGCACCGGTACCGGCGTCCTAAGATGAACGGGACAGTCCTTCCGCCGAAGAAACGGTTCTCATCCATGACCGCCATCACCCGCGATGAGGTCGCACACCTCGCCCGGTTGTCGCGGCTGGCGCTCGACGAGAGCGAGCTCGACACGCTCGCCGCCCAGCTCGGTGACATCCTCACCGCCGTGGCCAAGGTGCAGGAGGTCGCCAAGGGCGACATTCCGCCCAGCTCGCACGCCCTGCCGCTGACGAACGTCTACCGCCCCGACGAGGTCGGGCCCGGCCTCACCCACGAACAGGCCATGGCCGCTGCCCCGGCGGTGGAGGACCAGCGTTTCCGGGTCCCGCGGATCCTGGGAGAGGGTGAGTAGTGGTGAGCGACATCATCAGCATGACCGCCGCCCGGCTCGGCGAGGCCATCCGGGAGGGGCAGGTCTCCGCGGAGGAGACCGCCACCGCCTACCTGGACCGGGTCGAGGCCGTGGACGGCCGGATCGGCGCCTACCTGCACGTGGACCGCGAGACCGTCCTGGAACAGGCCCGCGCGGTGGACGCCCGCCGCGCCGCCGGTGAGGAACTGGGTCCGCTGGCCGGAGTGCCGGTCGCCCACAAGGACGTGTTCACCACCAAGGACATGCCCACCACCGCCGCCTCCAAGATGCTGGAGGACTGGCGGCCGCCCTACGACGCCACCGTCACCGCGCGCCTGCGCGAGGCGGGCCTGGTCATCCTGGGCAAGACCAACATGGACGAGTTCGCCATGGGATCCTCCACGGAGAACTCCGCCTACAAGGTCACCCGTAACCCGTGGGACACCGACCGTGTGCCGGGCGGCTCCTCCGGAGGCTCCTCCGCGGCCGTGGCCGCCTTCCAGGCGCCCCTGGCCACCGGAACCGACACCGGCGGCTCCATCCGCCAGCCCGCATCGGTGTGCGGTCTGGTCGGGGCCAAGCCCACCTACGGTGGTTCCTCCCGCTACGGGGTCATCGCCTTCGCCTCCTCCCTGGACACCCCGGGTCCGTTCGCGCGCAACGTCCTCGACGCGGCCCTGCTGCACGAGGCCTTCTCCGGACACGACCCGCGTGACTCCACCTCCATCGACGCGCCGGTCCCGCAGGTCGTGGAGGCCGCCCGCCGTGGCGACGTCGAGGGTCTTCGCGTGGGCGTGGTCAAGGAACTGGACGGCGACGGTTTCCAGGCGGGTGT
>CALGOD010001073.1 GCA_937957845.1 uncultured Nocardiopsis sp. | reverse complement strand
TCTCAGCTGCGCCATGTCGGTCGACGGACGCATCGACGACACCGGACCGCAGCGACTCCGGTTGTCCAACGAGGCCGACTTCGCGGAGATCGACGAGCTGCGCGCGGAGTGCGACGCGATCCTGGTCGGCGCCGGGACCCTGCGCGCCGACGACCCCCGTCTCCTCGTCCGTTCGCCCCTGCTGCGCCGGCGCCGGAGGGAGCAGGGGCGTACCGAGAACCTCCTCAAGGCCGTGATCACCCGCAGCGGCAGGATCGACCCCCAGGCCCGCCTCTTCTCCACCGGTGACGCGGGTGCCGTCGTCTACACCACCGGGGCGGGGGTGGAGACCGCCCGCCGCGCGTTGGAGCGGCGTCCCGACGACGATCCGCCGGCCGACGTCGTGGACGCCGGCGATCCGCCCACCGCCAAGGCCGTCCTGGCCGACCTGGCCGACCGCGGCGTGTCCCGTCTGCTCGTCGAGGGTGGTGGACACATCCACACCCTGTTCCTCACCTCGGGACTGGTCGACGAGCTCCGACTCGCGATCGCCCCGTTCTTCGTGGGGGAGGAGGACGCCCCGCGCTTCGTCCTGCCCGGCGCCTTCCCCCACACCCCCGACACCCCGATGCGTCTGCTGGAGGCACGGGCGCTCGGGGAGGTGGCGGTCCTGCGCTACCGCCTGGGGGAGAGGGAGGAGCGGTGAACGCCGGTCCGCCCCCGGCCACGGGGGAGGCCGACGCCCACTGGCTGCTCCGCACCGTGGAGCTGTCGCACTCCTGCCCGCCCTCCGACACCGCTTTCTCCGTGGGTTGCGCGGTGGTCGCCGACGACGGCACCGTCCTGGGCGAGGGCTACTCGCGCCGTGACGACCCGCACGACCACGCCGAGGAGGTGGCCCTGCGCGAGGTGGACACGGACGACCCCCGGCTGGCCGGCGCCACCCTGTACTCGTCGCTGGAACCGTGCAGCTCCCGTTCCTCCCGACCCCTGCCGTGCAGCGCGCTGATCCTGACCACGCCGATCCCGCGCGTGGTCTTCGCCTGGCGTGAGCCCGCCCTGTTCGTGGACTGCGACGGGGCCGAGCGCCTGCGCGCCGCGGGCCGTGTCGTGGTGGAACGCCCCGAACTGGCCGAAGGCGTGCGCGAGGTCAACGCCCACCTCGTGGGCTGACACCCCGCGCCCCCTTCCGTGGGAGGGCGAACGCACCGGGAGCAGGCCGTGTCCTCAGAGCCGGTCGACGTCCACCACGTGCAGCACCGCGTGTCCGGCGGTGTCGGACGCGGCCAGGTCCACCTCCGCGCTGATCCCCCAGTCATGGTCGCCCGCCGGGTCGGCGAAGATCTGGCGCACCCGCCACAGCTCCGGTTCCTGCTCGATGAGCAGCATCGCGGGGCCGCGTGCGTCCGGACCGGTGCCGATCGAGTCGTGCTCGTCGAAGTACTCCTCCAGGGCGTCCTCCCAGTCCTCGGCGTCCCAGTCGCCGTCCTCCTCCAACGCGCCCAGCTCGTCGTAGCGGCGGCGGGCGGCCAGTTCCACGCGCCGGAACATCTCGTTGCGCACCAGGACGCGGAAGGCGCGGGTGTTCGCGGTCACCGGACGCACCTTCTCCTCGACGGGCTCCTCGGCCCCCGGTTCCTCCGCCTGCGGGTTGGTCAACTGCTCCCACTCGTCCAGCAGGCTGGAGTCGACCTGGCGCACCAGCTCGCCCAACCACTCGATGAGGTCGCGCAGCTCCTCGGTCTTGGCGTCGTCGGGCACCGTCTGGTTCAGCGCCTTGTACGCACTGGCCAGGTACCGCAGCACCAACCCCTCCGACCTGGCCAGCTCGTAGAAGCCCACGTACTCGGTGAAGGTCATCGCCCGCTCGTACATGTCGCGGACCACGCTCTTGGGCTGGAGCGGGTGGTCGCCCACCCAGGGGTGACCGCGCCGGTACACCTCGTAGGCGTGGCTGAGCAGCTCCTCCAGCGGTTTGGGGTACTCGACCTCCTCCAGCCGCTCCATGCGCTCCTCGTACTCGATGCCGTCCATCTTCATCTGCTGGACGGCCTCGCCGCGCGCCTTGTTCAGCTGTGCGCCCAGGATCTGCCGCGGATCGTCCAGAGTGGACTCCACCACGCTGAGCACGTCCAGGGCGTAGGTGGGCGACTCCTTGTCCAACAGCTCCAGCGCGGCCAGCGCGAACGTCGACAGGGGCTGGTTGAGCGCGAAGTCGGCCTGCAGGTCCACGGTCAGCCGCGCGGTGCGACCCTGCTCGTCCGGCTCGGGGAGCACCTCCACGATCCCGCCGTCCAGCAGCGAGCGGTAGATCGCGATCGCCTCGCGGATGTGGCGACGCTGCGTCTTGCGGTCGTCGTGGTTCTCGGTGAGCAGGTGCCGCATCGCGGAGAAGCAGTCTCCGGGCCGGGCGATGACGCTCAGCAGCATGGCGTTGCTCACCCTGAAACGCGAGGTCAGCGGTTCCGGTTCGGCCTCGATGAGTTTCCTGAACGTCGACTCGTCCCAGGAGACGAATCCCTCGGGGGCCTTCTTGCGCACGACCTTGCGCCGTTTCTTGGCGTCGTCGCCGGCCTTGGCCAGGGCCTTCTCGTTCTCGATGACGTGTTCGGGAGCCTGGGCCACCACGTTGCCCACGGTGTCGAAACCGGCGCGACCCGCCCGCCCCGCGATCTGGTGGAACTCCCGGGCGCGCAGGCGGCGTACCCGCACCCCGTCGTACTTGCTCAGCGCGGTGAACAGCACGGTGCGGATCGGTACGTTCACCCCCACACCCAGGGTGTCGGTACCGCAGATGACCTTGAGCAGTCCGGCCTGGGCCAGGCGTTCGACCAGGCGCCGGTACTTGGGCAGCATGCCCGCGTGGTGCACGCCGATGCCGTGCCGCACG
>CALGOD010001072.1 GCA_937957845.1 uncultured Nocardiopsis sp. | reverse complement strand
CCCTACACCAGCACCGACCTGGTGGGGGTGGAGATCGGCGGCGCGATGAAGAACATCATCGGGCTGGCCGTGGGCGTGGCCGAGGGCATGGGGTTCGGAGACAACACCAAGGCCTCCCTGATCACCCGGGGCCTGGCCGAGACCACGCGCCTGGCGGTGGCCCTGGGCGCCGACGAGCACACGTTGTCCGGCCTGGCCGGGATGGGCGACCTCGTGGCGACATGCTCCTCGCCCTTGTCGCGGAACCGGACCTTCGGTGAGAAGCTGGGCGCGGGGAAGACCCTCGACCAGGTCATCGCGGAGACCAAGCAGACGGCTGAGGGGGTCAAGTCCTCCGAGTCCGTCCTGGAACTCGGGTGGGCCCACGGTGTCGACCTTCCGATCACCGAGACCGTCGTCAAGATGATGCACCACGACCTGAGCCCGGCCGAGGCGCTGGCGGCCTTCATGGCGCGCAGCGCCAAGCCCGAGCGCTACGGGGTCTGAGAGCGAGCACGATGTCACACACACCAGGCGGAACCCCGGGAGCGGGCGGGGGAGGCGAGCACACCCGGGCACTCTCCCTCCCCGAGCCCCCGACCCTCACCGGGCGTCCGATGCGCATGCCCGTCCACCGGACGACCACTTACGCCTTCGACACCTCCCGGGAGTACGCGGACGTGCTCGAGGGCACCCGCGAGGGTTACTCCTACGCCCGCATCGACAACCCCACCGCCGACGCCTTCGCCGAAGCGGTGGCGGGGCTGGAGGGCGTCGGACTGTCGGAGCCGGTGCGCGGACAGGCCTTCGCCTCGGGCATGGGGGCGCTCAGCACGGTGTTCATGGCGTTGACCGAGGCGGACGCCCACGTGGTGGCGGCCCGCTCCATCTACGGCAACACCCACTCGTTGTTGGACGGGCTGCTGCGCCGGTTCGGGGTGCGCACCGACTTCGTGGACATCACCGACCTGGACGCGGTGCGCGCCGCGGTGGGACCTCGGACCCGGGTGGTGTTCACCGAGACGATCTCCAACCCCACCATGACCGTCTCCGACCTGCCCGGGCTGGCGCAGATCGCCCATGCGGCGGGAGCGGTCCTGGTCGTGGACTCCACGTTCGCCTCCCCGGCCGTGTGCCGTCCCCTGGAGCACGGGGCCGACGTGGTCGTGCACTCGGCCACCAAGTACATCGGCGGACACAGTGACACCACGGGTGGTGTTTCCGTGGCGCGAGAGACACTGACCGAGCGCATCCGCTCGGCGCGGGTGGACCTGGGGCCCTGCCTGGCCCCCGACGAGGCCTACATGCTGCACAGGGGACTGGAGACCCTGCCGCTGAGGGTGGAGCGCCAGTGCCGGACCGCGGCGGCCTTCGCGGCGGCACTGGAGGGCCACCCCGCGGTGGAGCGGGTCGACCACCCCTCCCTGGAGTCGCACCCACAGGCGGCGTTGGCGGACAAGCTCTTCGACCAGGGCCGCCACGGAGCGGTCGTGACCGTGCATCCACGCGGTGGGAGGGAGGCCGGGACGGCCTTCGCCGACCGGCTGCGGGTGGCGACCCTCGCCGCGTCACTGGGCGGTACGCACACGCTGGCCGGGCACGTGGCCTCCACCTCGCACCGCAACATGAGCGAGGACGCGCTGGCGGCGGCGGGCATCTCACCGAGCGCGGTGCGGTTCTCCATCGGACTGGAGGACCCCCAAGACCTCATCGAGGACGCCTTGGCCGCCCTCGACGGGCAGGACTGACCCGTGGCGGGTTACTTTTTGCGTTCCGGTTCCATCCAAAGGTAGGGCAGCATGTCGTCCGAACAGCGAAAGATTCGGGTCGCCGTCGTCTTCGGCGGACGCAGTTCCGAACACGAGATCTCCTGCGTCACCGCGGGCAGCGTGCTGTCCGTCATCGACCGCGACCGCTATGAGGTCGTGCCGGTCGGTGTCACTCGCACGGGCAACTGGGTGCTCACCTCCGGTGACACCGAGCGGCTGCGTCTCGACCCCGCCGGCGGGTCCTTGCCGTCGGTGCCCGAGGACGGCGCGGACCTGGCACTGCCCTTCGACAAGGCGGGCGAGCTGATCGTGGTCGACCCGGGGGAGGGCCCCGAGCGGCTGGCCGGCGTCGACGTCGTACTGCCGTTGTTGCACGGCCCCTTCGGCGAGGACGGCACCATCCAGGGCCTGTTCGAGATGATGGGCGTGCGGTACGCGGGTGCCGGCGTCTTCTCCAGTGCCGCCTCCATGGACAAGGTCTTCATGAAGGCCATGCTGCGCGGCAACGGCATTCCCACCAGCGACTACGTTTCCATCACCGACCGTCAGTGGCGTCATGAGCGCAAGAAGGTGCTGGACGACATCGCCGAGCTGGGCGCCACCGTGTTCGTCAAGCCCGCCCGTGCCGGCAGCAGCGTGGGCATCAGCAAGGTGAACGACTCCTCCGACACCGACGCCGTGGTCGCCGCCGTGGAGGCCGCCCGCGAGCACGACCCGAAGGTGCTGGTGGAGGAGCAGGTCGTGGGCCGGGAGATCGAGTGCGGTGTGCTGGAGGCCGAGGACGGCGGGGTGCCCGAGGTGTCGCTCCCGGCGGAGATCCACGTGGCCGAGGGCTTCGAGTTCTACGACTTCGAGGCCAAGTACCTGTCCACGAGCAGTCTGACCATCCCGGCCCGGATCCCCGAGGAGGTCACGGCCCGGCTGCGCGCGATGGCGGCCGACGTCTTCGAGGCGATGGGCTGCGAGGGCCTGGCCCGGGTGGACTTCTTCTACACCGACAGCGGTGACATCCTCGTCAACGAGCTGAACACCATGCCCGGATTCACCCCGGCTTCGGCGTTCCCCCAGATGTGGAGCGCCAGCGGAGTGGACTACGCCGAACTCGTGGAGCGGATGATCTCCACGGCGCTGCGCCGCTCGCCGGGCCTGAGGTAGCGGCCGACGCGGGGGCGGCCGCACGGCCGCCCGTTCCCCGCCGATCGGACGCTCCGGCCCTTCCCCGAGGGAGCCGCCGCGCACGGCGCCCCCGACCCCGCCGTCGACCCGTGGCGGGACTCAGGGACGGGGGTCGCCCGAGGCCGGTCCGCCGGGGACCGTCCCGCCGGAGTCGGGCGCCGCACCCTCGGGGCCCCTCGGCGAGGCGGGGAGCAGGTCGCGGGTGAGGATCGCTCCGCCCGCGGTGGCGGCGGGGAACACCACGATCGCCACGAACGGGATCGCCAACAGGAAGTACGTCGGCACCGCGAATCCCAGTACCCGCATCCGCCGCGTGCCCATGTGCCGGTGCCGCTCGCGGAGGGACAACATGCCGCGGCGGTCGAAGGCCCCCGCCACCAGTTCGATCGCCAGCAGCCATCCGCCCAGCAGGGCCGCCAGCACCGGGCCGATCACCTGGCCGGCCAGCGGGACGAAGCCGACGCCGAAAACCGTCACCGTCACCAGCAGAGACGCCAGCACGATCACCAGCGACTGGCGGACCGACCGCCGGAACGAGGCCATCAGCGACTCGTCCGTCCCCTCGGGCGCGTCGCCCAGTTCCTCCTCCACCAGGTCGGTGATCTTGTCGTAGATCGGTGAACCGAGTGTCAGAGTGACCGTCGTGAAGGCCACGACCATCAGCAGGACCGTTCCGGCCAGCAGGGCGACGGACACCGCGCCGCGTACCAGGCCCCGCCAGACGGGATCCCATCCCTCGGCGAAGGGAGTGGCCCAGCCCGCCAGGTCGGTGAGGTTCACCACCAGGATCACCAGAATCACCAGGAACATCAGTGACGTGATTAGCGCGGGCAGGGCACCGAGCAGGAAAAGGCGGGGTCTGCGCAGCAGCAGAGCGAAGCCGCGCAACAGGGTGCCGACGCCGCCGAGGAATTCGCGAACAGGATTGGCCACGAGGGAACACTAAGGCATCTGGGGCGGGTGCACACACCCTGCCCCAGGACGGCCGGTTCCCGGCACCGCGCCGCCGGGGGATCGCACGCGGCGCCGGTGCGCGTGCCAGATCGGAAGAGCACACGTCTGAACTCCAGTCACAAGACGGAATCTCG
>CALGOD010001071.1 GCA_937957845.1 uncultured Nocardiopsis sp. | reverse complement strand
CTCAGCGGGGCGGCCCTGCTGCTCATCACACACGACCTGGCGGTGGCCGCGCGCGTGTGCGATCGGGTCAGCGTGGTCTACGCGGGTCGGGTCGTCGAGTACGGCCCGGTGGAGGAACTCCTCCAGAACCCACGCCACCCCTACACCCTCGGCCTCATCGGGGCCGTCCCCCGTTTCGATCCCGGCAGGGCCGATCTGCGGCCCATCCCCGGTAACCCGCCCACGCCGGGCAGCGGTGGCCACGGCTGCTGGTTCGCCCCACGTTGCGACTTCGTCCAGGACGACTGCCTCACCAGCGATCCGATGTTGTCGGAGCGCACACGAGCCGCCTGCCTGCACCCCAGGGAAGGAGTTTCGGCATGAGTCCGGACGCACCACCGGAACTGTTGGCCGCACAGGACGTCAGTGTCACGTTCGGCAGTGGAAGGCGCAGACTCCACGCCGTGGACGGGATCTCCCTGTCCCTGTCCCGAGGCCAGACCCTCGCCGTGGTGGGGGAATCGGGTTCGGGCAAGTCCACGTTGGCCTTCGCCCTGATGCGGGCGCGCAGACCCGACTCCGGCCGGATCCTCTTCGAGGGCGCGGACATCACGCGTGCGCGGGGAGGTGCGCTGCGCTCCTTCCGCCGCCGTGTCCAGATGGTGTTCCAGGACCCCTACTCCAGCCTCGATCCGAGGATGAGCGTGGAACGGATCATCGCCGAACCGCTCCGCGCCCACGGGGTGGGGTCCAAGGAACAGATCCGGGAACGTGTGCGGCAGTTGCTCACACTGGTCGGTCTGGGCCCCGAGGTGCGCATGAGGCGTCCCTCCCAGTTCTCCGGCGGCCAGCGCCAGCGCATCGCGATCGCCCGGGCCATGGCGCTGGACCCGGACGTGCTCATCGCCGACGAACCGGTCTCCGCCCTGGACGTGTCGATCCAGGCACAGATCGTCAACCTGCTGGGAGAGCTGCGCCGAGAACGAGGCATCGCCTCGCTGATCATCTCCCACGACATGGCGCTGGTGTACCACCTGGCGGACCGGGTCGCCGTGATGTACCTGGGCCGGGTCGTGGAGGAGGCCGACTGTGACGACCTGGTCTCCTCCCCCCAGCACCCGTACACCGCGGCCCTGCTCTCGGCCACCCCGACCCTGGGAGAGGCCTCCCGAAGAGAGCGCATCGTCCTGCGCGGCAGTCCCCCTTCGGCCCTGGACCGGCCCACCGGGTGCTCCTTCCACCCGCGCTGCCCCATCGCGGTGGACCGATGCCGCGTCGAGACGCCGCCACTGGCCGAGCTCGGAGACGGACGAAAAGTCGCCTGCTTCTTCCCCGGGAAACTGCCCGGCCCCCAACTGATCGAACACACGACCTTGAGGAGTTCACCTTGATGGACCGCCCGTTCATCGAGTTCATGCAGGTGCAGAGACTGCCCTGGACCGGTGAGGCGGCGCTGGGCCCCGGAGTCCGCGATGGGGCGCGTGTCCGTCTGCTGAGCATCGACCCGTCCGACGGCGGGTGCAGCCTGATGATCCAGTACCCGCCCGGGTGGCGGCGTGACCGAAGCGAAGTGCTCACCGCCGACGAGGAGTTCTTCGTCGTCTCGGGCACGCTGACCATCGGCGACCAGGTCTACGGCCGGTACGGATACGGGCACCTTCCGGCCGGGCACCGCCGACAGGGCATGTCCTCGTCCGAAGGGGCCGTCGTCCTGACCTTCTTCTCCGCCCACCCCGAGAGCAGAGAGGCCTCCTCCCACGCCCCCGGCTGGCAGGAGGAGCGCCTGGTCGCCCACGTCGACGCCCTGGCCGGAGAGTGGGGAGGCAACTTCCACCCCCAGTTCCCCCCGGGGGCCGGCCGCAAGTGGCTGCGCCGCGACCCCGTGACGGGAGACGACACGTGGATCCTCGGCACCATGCCGATCCGATCCGGCCGTCGCGCCGAGAAACACCCCGTGGTGGAGGAGATGTACCTGCTCTCGGGTGAGCTCCACGGCCACCTCGGGGTCATGCGGCCCGGTGCCTACTTCTGGCGTCCGCCGGAGGAGTGGCACGGGCCCTTCGGCTCCCTGACCGGGAACGTGCTGCTCTTCCGCACCGTCGGCGGTCCGCTGACCACCGAGTACCGAGAAGAGGAGACGGAGTTCTCCTGGTTCCCCCCGGACCGCCCGATCCTGCCCCCCGAGCTGGACTCGCTCCCGCAGTGGAGCGGCTGCTCGTGCGCCGCCTACTGAAGACCGCCCGCAACCGTTGAGAGGAGAAGACGTGAAAGACGTCGAAGAGGGCCTGACGCTGGACGAGCGCTCGGCCGTGGACTTCGTCGCGGGCCTGCGCGGGCAATGGGCCAGGAGCGTGTACCCGGCCCTCGTCGCCGAGGCCGGGGAGGCGGGCGCCCGCGCGGGAGATATCGCCGAGGCCTCCAAGCTGCTGCGTTCCCTGCGGCTGTACCCATGGTTCTCCTACCTGGAGCGACAGCAGCAGA
>CALGOD010001070.1 GCA_937957845.1 uncultured Nocardiopsis sp. | reverse complement strand
CGAACTCCGCTCCGTGGGTAGGGCCATGTGGGACATGCAGGCCAAGGTGAGCTGGCAAGCGGGGCTTCTCGCTCCCGCCATGCAGGTGCTCGTTCTCGCGACGGCGGGGTACGCCCTCACCACAGGCGGTATCAGCCCGGGGAGTCTGCTCGCGGCCTCCGGCTACACCCTGCTCGCCCTCGGCCTCTTCGAGCAGGTCGCGGTCTTCATGGGGCTGGCTCAGGCACGGGCGGGCGCACACCGGCTCACGGAGATCGAGGACACGCCCGTGATGAGGTACGGGAACCGAGACCTTCCTCCCGGGCCGGGGTCTGTGAGGTTTCGTGGAGTCGGGGTCCACGGTCCGAACGGGTCCT
This sequence comes from uncultured Nocardiopsis sp., assembly GCA_937957845.1. Classification (GTDB taxonomy): domain Bacteria; phylum Actinomycetota; class Actinomycetes; order Streptosporangiales; family Streptosporangiaceae; genus Nocardiopsis. The sequence goes on along the minus strand of CALGOD010001070.1, from coordinate 1,517 downwards.
TGCTGTCAAGGGTGGACCTGTGCGTTCCCGGCGGCACCGTGGTGGCGGTGGTGGGGCGGTCGGGGGCGGGTAAGACCCTCCTGGCGGCGCTGGCCGGCCGGTTGCGAGATCCGGACGAGGGTGTCGTGGAGATCGACGGCGTCCCTGTACACGAGCTCTCCGCCGAGGCTCTGGGGGAGGCGGTGGGATGGGCCTTCGAGCGTCCTGCCCATCTGGGTTCCTCTCTCGCCGACACCATCCGTTTCGGCAATGGGGAACTCGACCTTCCGACAGTGGTCGAAGCGGCACGCCGGGCCCGCGCCGACGCCTTCGTACGCCGATTGCCCCAGGGCTATGACACCCCTCCGTCAGAGGCGCCCATGTCCGGCGGTGAACTGCAAAGACTCGGTCTCGCGCGAGCGATGGCACACCGGGGACGCCTGCTGATCCTGGACGAGGCGATGTCCAGCCTGGACAGCGTCACGGAGCATGAGATCTCCGAGGTGCTGGACACGGCCCTGTCCGACCGGACGCAGATCGTTCTGGCCCACCGCATGTCCAGGGCGGCCCGCGCCGATCTGGTGCTGTGGCTGGACGGCGGCCGGGTACGCGGATTCGCTCCCCACAGTGAGCTTCTCGGCCGACCGGGTTACCGAGAGCTCTTCGGGAGTGAGGAACAGAATGCCCGACACGCTCCTCGGGCCACCGAGGCGCCCGACACGGAAGGGTACTCCCATGCCGTCCAGGCGGAATGACGACTCCTGTTCCGAGTACCCACGACCAGGCTGGCCGCTCGTGGCACGGTCGTTGACGCGGCGATGGAGAGCGCTGGTACGGCTGGGAACATGGTCCTTGGTGGAGGCCCTGCCCGCCACCCTGTCAGGCCTGCTCATCGCCCAGGCGATCGACGGAGGTTTCCTCGCCGGGAGTTTCCGTACAGGCCTGATGTGGTTGGGGCTGTTGTTCACCGTTCACGTCATCGGCGCTCTGGCCGCACGTTTCACCCTCTCCGCCACGGGAGCCGTGGTCGAACCCCTCCGTGACGACCTGCTCGGCGCGGTGGTGACTTCCGCTGTGCACGGCGAAGACCGCCTCCACGGAGTCCCTGACAGTGCGAAGGTGGCACGCATCACCGAACAGGTGGAGGAGGTCAGGCGTACGGCTGGAACCCTGCTCAGCGGCGCGCGCCGCTTCGTTTTCACCCTCGTCGCCACCACAGTGGGACTTTTGGCGTTGGCCCCGGCCGTACTGGCCCTGGCCCTGCCTCCGGTGCTGTTGGCCACCGTGCTCTTCGCGGTCCTACTGGGCACCCTGGTGCGTCGCCGGTACGCGGCGGTCGTGGCCAACGAGACCGTCGCGCGCTCGGTCGGGGAGACGCTGGCGGGAAGCCGCGACATCACCGCGGCCCGTTCCTGGGGCCCTGTCCATGCCGAGGTGCTCCACGACGTCCGCGCAGAGAGGGACGCCGATCTGGCGCTCGCCAGAGCGGTCGCGCTGCGCGGTGTTCTCACATCCTTCGGATCCTACGCCCCCGTCCT
>CALGOD010001069.1 GCA_937957845.1 uncultured Nocardiopsis sp. | reverse complement strand
GACTGCGTCCTCCGGTGGCTCCCCGAAGCCTGGACACCATGTGGCGTCCGGGCGAGAAGGAACGACTGGACCACATGCTTCGTTACTCGTTCGTGGGCTCACCGGAAACGGTCCGCCGCAAGCTCGAACTGTTCGTCACCGACACGGGAGTGGAGGAGCTGATGGTGTCGTCCATGATCTACGACAAGCAGGCTCGTCTGCGCTCGTTCGAGCTGCTGGCGGAACTGTCCGACCTGAAGCGTCCGGACGGGAGCTGATCCACCACCTCCCTGGCCGGAGGAACGTCAAGGGTGACGGTGCCGATCTGTAGGCAGGCAGTGGCACCGTCTCCTCCGACCGGGGACGCCGGGCGGGATTCTCGGAGAATCCCGCCCGGCGTCGTGTTCTGTGGGCGACGCGACGGGGATCAGTCCCCGCCTCCGCCACCGCCGTCGCTGGAGCCGTCTCCTCCCCAGCCACCCCCGAAGCCGCCTCCCAGGCCACCGGAGTCACCGGAGACGTCGCTCGATTCGGTGTCGGAGGAGACGATCCCGCCCCAACCCTCACCAGAGGAATCGCCCCTCCCACCCCCCGGACGGGCTCTGGCAGCGCTCGGCGAACGCGCCCAGGACCTCCAGGCTGGTGGGTTCGATCTGTCCCGTACTGACGGTGGCGTCCCCCCGGGCGATGAACTCACCGCCGGTACCACCGTCGTAGCGGGAGCCGTCGTAGCGGGCCGAGGCGAGCCCGCGCAGCGCACGGAAACCGACGACCGCGGTGCGGCGGATCGCCTGGTCACGGGTCATACCGCCGTGCAGACGGGTATCGACGGGGAGGAGGTCGGTGGAAGGGCCGTAGCGTTCCCGAGCCACCTCGACCACCCTGTTCCCGAGGCAGGTGTTGGGGCGCAGCACCGGACCACCGCTCGCCGACATCACCGTCTTCGCGACCATCAGGGCCACCACGGCGGACAGTCCCGCGACGAGGAGGGCCCAAGGCATGGTGTTCGTCCGCGCGAGGAGGAGCGTGCCCGCGCCGGCCGCCGCCACCAGCAACCCGAGCGGACACATCCGCCGGATCGTCCCGGCGGTCTTCTCCCGGGCCCGGAGGGATCTGCGGAGCCGGGGTGAGTCGACGATCAGACCGGCTTCGGCGAGTTCGGCACGGTGCCGTGCGGTTCCCCTGCCCGCGGCGACCCGGCTCACCACCTCGCGCGCGCTGACACCCGCGCGGCCACGGAAGGCCTTCACCAGGTCGCGCCGGACGAGATCCTTCTCGTGGAGATGGTGTCGGGAGGGGCCCAAGAGAGTGAGGACGCCCTCGTGGGGCTGTTGACGGTGTTGACGGATACGGCCGTGGAGGAAGGCGTCCATGAGGGCGGTCTCCCCCACCCTGACCGGCCCACCGCAGAGCAGGGCCAGTTGGTAGGGGTCCAGGTCGTCGGGGTCCGGAGGGACGCGGTGGGGTTCGGTGTTCCCGCCGTCGGCCGATGTTATGGCGGAGCGGAGAGCGGACCTGGCGCGAAGGACGTCCATCAGAGGGACGCCGCCGACCGTCAGCCCCACGACCAGTGCCACTCCCAGTACAAGGACCGTGTTGACGTCCAAGGCGCCGCCTCTCGTGCTGTGCTGCCGAGATCCGCCAGGGGTGCGGGGGTGGGAACGAGGGACGAGGGACGAGGAAGTCGCTGTCGGGAGGCAGCGGACTCTCGGGTGTACACCCCGGACGGAAGCTGTGAAATCCAGCCAACACCAAAGGATTCGAGCGTATGGGGGATGGCCTGGCATTTCACGCCCGGCCATGGCATCTCCCGTAACACACGTGTCATCATGGTGCTCCGCCGAGCCCCGACCGTGACTCCCACCGCGAGGAAGCGTGACCGCGAATCAGTCTGGGAAACCCCTCTCACCTGGGATTTCGTCCTGTCCTGTGGACAGTGTGTGGACTCGGTTCCCACAGGGCATCCTGAAGGAGGATGGCCGCATCCGGCCAGAGCCAAAGTGGACACAGGTGTTGATGTTCGCTAACGGATTCGGTGAACCTGTACCTTCCACGCAAAACCCCCGGTGGACCCGTCCGGGGCTCTCACCAGAGCAAGAGGCCGCGAAGATGTGGTGCCGTAAACCCCCTTCCCCCAAGGAGACAGCCCCGTGAACAACCTGACCGAGCTCTGGGCGACACTCAGAGCTTTCCTTGTGCCGACTGCCAGGAAAGAGGATAGGGGTGCTGGGATCGTCGAGTACGCCGCGATCCTGATCCTCGTGGCGGCCATTGCTGTTGGGATTTGGGCCCTCGGCATC
>CALGOD010001068.1 GCA_937957845.1 uncultured Nocardiopsis sp. | reverse complement strand
CGCGACCCTCACCTTGGCAAGGTGATGCTCTACCAACTGAGCCACGTCCGCGCGGCGAGGCCGGCGGCTTGCTGATCAAGCGCCGGTCGCTGCGTTTAGAACTCTATCCGATCCACCGGCCAAGCGTGAAATCGGTGGGAGGCGCGCCCCCGCCGTGGCGGGTCCAGGGGACGACCCACCGAGGCGGTGAGGCTACTGCTCCACGTGGGCGGGGGTGGAGGGTATGTCGGGACGGGGCGGGGCCGAGAGGTACTGACCGACCCTCTCGATCACCTTGTTCATCTCGTAGGCGATGAGCCCCACGTCACTGTCGGAGTCCGACATCAGGGCCATGCACGCCCCCTCTCCGGCCGCGGCCACGAAGAGGAAGGCACGGTCCATCTCGATGATGCTCTGGCGGATGCCCCCGGCCGAGAACTGCTTGCTCGCTCCACCCGCGAGGCTGTGCAGCCCCGAGGCGATCGCGGACAGATGCTCGGCGGCGGGACGGTCCAGGCCACTGGAGGTGGCCATCAGGAGGCCGTCGGTGGACAGGACGATGGCGTGTTGTGTACCGGAGGCCCGGGTGAGGAGATCGTCCAGCAGCCAGCTGAGCTCTCCGCGGGCGGTACTCGGTGAGGTCATGTCTCTCTTTGCTCTGTCCGTGGGCGTGATCGGGGACACGTACGTCGGGGGCACCGGCCTTCTGGGGGAGAGGGAACGGCCGGCTGTCATCGGTCCCGCATAAGCGTTGCCCAGATGATAGTCATTCGTAACTTATCTGTCCGGCCGCCACAGCGTGTTCCGGCCGGATCGCCCCCTGGTCGAAGCCTGTGACCAGTCGCGATGACATGGTGATCATGCCGCATGCACTGGGAGGACGGCCGGTGCCGGTCAGGGGCCTTGCCAACTTCCGGGATGGCGGGTATCGGGAGGACGAGGCCGGAAGTCCGGACGAGGTGGCAGGATCGGGGTGACACCGGCCCGACCTGGGCGATCGAGAACGTGGGAGTGGGAAATGAAGGTGTGGATCGCGGGTGCCGGGTACGGCCGTGGCACGGTCGTCGACGCGGATGAGGCGCGTATCCCCGTGCTGGACCACGGAATCACGGTGGGAGACGGGGTCTTCGAGACGGTGCGGGCCCAGCAGGGCCGTCCGTTCGCCCTCACCCGCCACCTGAAACGGTTGGCCCGCTCCGCCGAGGGCCTGGGCATGGCCGAACCCGATCTGGACCTGCTCGCCGACGGTGTCGCGCGGGCCGTCGCGGCCAACCCCGAGCTGACCGACGCGCGGGTGCGCATCACGGTGACCGACGGCATCGGCCCCCTGGGCTCGGACCGCTCCCCGGGAGAGCAGACCGCCATCGTGGCCCTGGCGCCCTTCCCCGGCATCGCCCCGCACACCGACGTGGCTCTCGCTCCCTGGCCCCGCAACGAGTTCGGGGTCCTCACGGGGCTCAAGACCACCTCCTACGCCGGGAACGTGCGAGCCCTGGCCTACGCGAGGAAGCGGGGCGCCAGTGAGGCGATCTTCGGCAACACCAGCGGCAACCTGTGCGAGGGCACCGGCAGCAACGTCTTCGTGGTGCTGGACGGCGGGTTGGTCACCCCACCGCTGTCGGCGGGACCGCTGGCCGGCATCACCCGGGAGCTCGTCCTGGAATGGTACGGAGGTCGGGAGGAGGACGTTCCCATGGAGCGTCTTCCCGAGGTCACCGAGGCCTTCCTGACCTCCACGGGTCGTGACGTGCAGCCGATCCTGCACATCGACGACCGGGAGGTCTCCAAGGAACCGGGTCCGGTCACGGTCGAGGCCATGAAGGTGTTCGCGGAGCGCTCCGCCGCCGACCTCGACCCCTGACCGGTGAGGGGTGGAGACGGCTGAGGGGGCGACGCGCCCGCGTCGCCCCCTCAGGGCGGGAAACGCCCGACCGTGTGCTCAGGAGTAGAGGTGCTGCTGGATCTCCGCGTCGAGGTCGATGAACCGACCCTCCTGGCCCGCGGGCACGATCTCGTAGGTCCTGTGCAGGAACTCGGCCAGAGGGGCGACCTGGGTGTCGAACTCGGCCTGTCCGAAGGGGGAGGAGAGGACGATGCTCACGCTGCGCTCGCCGTTCTCGTCCTTGGAGGGCCACACACGGACGTCGCCCTCACCGACCGGGCGCACGATGCCGACGGTGAGAAGCTCACGAGCGAAGATCCACTCGACGGGATTGTCCTCGCCGGTGTTGAAGGTGACCCGGATGGCATAAGGGTCGTCAGCGCTGTAGTCGAGTCGCGCGACCAGGGGAACCGCCGTGCGTTCGGGCACCACGAGTCGCAGGCCCAGCTCGGCGGTGGCAGTGGTGTCGCTACTGTTCATGTTCGCCAAACCTTTTCTCGTCCGCCCTTGCTGTCGCGGCGCGGGTCGGTTGCCGTCTCACTTGGCTCCAACGCGGCTTCCCGCAGGACATGACGTGAGTACGGAGGCTTTCTTGGTGGGTGGGACCGGAGGTCTCGCTGCCCGCCCAGCGGAAGCAGCGCGCCGCGGCGCGGCTCCACGATCCTTCGTCACTGTAATGACCAGGACAAACCAAAGATTTCCCAATGTCGAGTGTCCCGCGTCACGCGAAGGCAATGTAGGGGTGCTCCTCGGCGGGGCCATGGGCGCTGGAACTCCTTATCACTGCGGGGTTCGCGGCCCGTAGCGGACACTCAAGCGAACCTCCCGAAAAGGTAATGTGACCTCGGACACAGCATAGAGGGGTGGTCGGGGGGTCGTGTGCGCCGACCACCCCCGAACATGCGCTAGAGTCTTTCTTGTCCGAACGACGGAGCGGACGGAAGCACGCGGGGCGATTAGCTCAGTTGGCTAGAGCGCGTCGTTCACACCGACGAGGTCACTGGTTCGAGTCCAGTATCGCCCACAGAGAAGAGGGTCGGGTCCACATCACAGGGATCCGGCCCTTTCTTCGTCTCCACGGTTCATCGAAGGGCCCGGGAGGAACCGCGGACCGCAGGAGGCGGCGGGGTCGTCCCGCTTCCCGTTCGGCCTATGCGGAGTTCGGCGGTCGGCGCCGTGCCGCCCGGCGCTCACGTGCGCGCCGGAGGAGATCGTTCTTGAGTCGCACGCCGTACCGTTCCGCGCGATGGAACCAGATCTGCGCGGGCCGTACCAGCCGTCGTGCCCAGCGGAACTCGGTACTGAGGATCACCAGTCCCAGGAGCGCCGCGGCCACACCGGGCCCGGGAGTCACCATCATCATGAACCCGGCGAGCAGCACGATGGTGCCGACGATGCCCACGGCGAGGCGCCAGGGCAGGCGCAGGGCGGGGTGGGCGTGCATGCGCCTGCGGAACAGGCGAAGTCGTGCCCGGAGCCGCCGCCACCTGCGTACACGGGTGAGGCGATCAGGGGATGTCTCCGGGGCCGGCGGGCCGTACGGTGGGCTCGGTGACATGCGCTCACAGTATTCGGTCGAAGCGAGTGGGTGCATTCGGGTCGACTGGGGGCGGTCGTCGGATGGCTGCTGATTCTCACTGATCCCGATGCGGGGATCAATGGTCCTTCGCGAAGCTGTGGACGACTTCTGAGAAGGCGACTTTCCAGGGCAGATCAGGCTTTCATCTCCATCTCAGATCGGAAGAGCACACGTCTGAACTCCAGTCACAAGACGGCATAAGATCGGAAGAGCACACGTCTGAACTCCAGTCACAAGACGGAATCTCGT
>CALGOD010001067.1 GCA_937957845.1 uncultured Nocardiopsis sp. | reverse complement strand
TCGACATCGCGACCGTCGTCTCCACGTCCGCGACGAAAGGGGCATCTCGATGACCAACCCCGAGGCGAACCCGAAGACCCATGTATGCGCCGACGGCGGCCTGCCGGGACCATGGGCCGAACGCGAGGGCGGGGCCCCGGTCGAGATCATCACCGCCCGCGCCGTGCCCCTGGGCGGGCCGCGCGCCATGAACGTGCGCCGCACCCTGCCGCAACGACAGCGTTCGCTGATCGGCGCGTGGTGCTTCCTCGACCATTACGGACCGGACGAGGTGACGGCCACCGGCGGAATGGACGTGGCCCCACACCCGCACACGGGACTGCAGACGCTCAGTTGGTTGTTCGAGGGGAGCATCGCCCACATCGACTCCGGTGGCCACAGCGCCCACGTCCTTCCCGGAGAGATGAACCTGATGACGGCGGGTGCGGGCATCTGTCACTCCGAGACCTCCACACCCGACACCGAGCGACTCCACGGGGTGCAGCTGTGGATCGCCCTCCCCGAGGAGGCGCGCCACAGGCCCGAGCGTGGGTTCGAGAACTTCGTCCCCGACCCTGTGGAGTTCGACGGGGGGTCCGCGCTGGTGTTCCTCGGCTCCCTGCTGGGTTCGGAGTCACCGGTGAGCACGCACACGCCTCTGGTGGGGGCCGAGATCAGGCTCGCCCCGGGCAGGACCCTCGACCTGTCGGTCGACCCCGGGTTCGAACACGGCCTTCTGGTGGACACCGGCGAGGCCGTCACCCTCGAAGGCGTGCACGTGCCCAAGGACGCCGTGGGCTACACCGGTGTGGACGAGCGGACCCTGCGGATCGCCAACGGCGGCGACGGACCGGCCAGGCTCGTGCTCCTGGGAGGCGCTCCCTTCACCGAGGAGGTCCTCATGTGGTGGAACTTCCTGGGCCGCTCGATGGAGGAGATCCGGCAGTACCGGGAGGAGTGGCAGGACCACGGCGAGCGGTTCGGGCGTGTCGAGGGCTATGTGGGCCACGGCGGCCCGGGGAGGAACCGCGACGGGATGGCCCGGCTCCCCGCCCCGGAGCTGCCGCCGGTGCGGATACGTCCGAGGAAGAACCCGCCGCCCCACGCACGGTTCCAGGACTGACCCGGCGGACGCCCGCACCCCTGGGGCGCCCCAGGGGTGGGACGCCCCTGTGCCGGGCCCGGCCGTACCGGAGTTCAGCGGACCCTTCGGGGGCACCGACATCGAAGGTGTCCCCCGGGTGAGGGAAACCCGTGCCCACAGCTGACCGCCGGGGTGGGTCCGGAAAGGTCACGGACGTCCCTTCCGAAGCCCCTCCATGTTCAGTGCGGTGACGGCGGCCGCTCCAGACCCAGATGCCCCCGAAGCGTGTCCGACTCGTATTCGCGACGGAACAACCCTCGCTGTTGCAGGAGGGGGACCACATGGTCCACGAAGTCGTCGATGCCGCCCGGAAGCGACGGCGGCATGAGGTTGAACCCGTCCGCGCCACCGTTCTCGTACCACTCGATCATCCGGTCGGTGATCTGCTCGGGCGTTCCGACCATGGTGCAGTGTCCGCCGCCGGCGGCCAGGCGGCCGAGTAGCTGCCGCACCGTGGGCCGTTCCGAGTCGATGATGCGCAGAATGGTCTCGTAGCGGCCCTTGGGTCCGGTGAACTCCTCCAGTGGCGGCAGCTCGGGAACCGGTGCGTCCAACTCCCAGTCAGAGCAGTCCTGTTCGGTGAACAGGCTCAGCTGCTGCAACGACTCCTCGGTCGGCAACAGTTCGTCCAGTTCGCGCTGCTTGGCCCGGGCCTCCTGCTCGGTGGAACCGACGTAGGTGACCAGGCCGGGCATGATGGCGACGGCCCGGGGATCGCGACCGGCCCGTCGGATCCGCGCTTTGACGTCGCTGTAGTAGGCCTGGGCACTGGGCAGGTCGTAGGCCACGGAGTAGACGGCCTCCGCGCGGCGGGAGGCCAGCGTGCGCCCCTGCTCCGACGAACCCGCTTGGAACAGCACCGGGTGGCCCTGGACCGGGCGCGGCACGTTCAACGGGCCGTCCACCTGGAAGTGCTCTCCCCGGTGGTCGACGGGCCGCACCAGATCCGGGTCCGCGAAGACCCCGTCCCGGTCGTAGTGGAAGGCGTTGTCGCTCCAGGAGTCCCACAGCCCCAGCACCACCTCCACGAACTCCTCGGCGCGCGCGTAGCGCTCCTGGTGCGCGGGCATCTGTTCGTACCCGTGGTTGCGGGCCTCGCTGTCGAACATGGACGTCACCACGTTCCACCCCACCCGCCCTCCGCTGATGTGGTCCAGGGAGGCCAGCAGACGTGCCGCGTGGAAGGGCGTGTAGAACGTGCTGGACACGGTGCTGACCAGACCGATGTGCCGGGTGGCCCGGCTCATGGCCGACAGGGTGGTCAACGGCTCGAGGAACCACCACGGACCGCCGGCGACATCGCCCGTGGCGTGACCGTCGGCGAAGAACACCGCGTCCAGCCGGCCGCGTTCGGCGGTACGCGCCAGTTCTTCGAAGTAGGTGATGTCACCGATCCGTTCGGCCGGCGAGTCGGGGTGGCGCCAGGCGGCCTTGTGGTGACCACAGCCGAAGATGAACAGGTTGAGGTGCATCCGGCGGTCGGGAGCGGCCATCAGTTCATCACCAGTCCGCCGTCGACGACGAGGTTCTGCCCGGTGACCGCACGCGCCCAGGGGGAGGCGAAGTACAGGGCCGCGTCGGCGAACTCCTCGGGGGTGGTGACCCGCCGCAACGGGGTGCCGGAGGCGATCAGGTCGAAGACCTCCTCGGGGGTGGCGGAGCTGGCGTCGGTGGTGCGCAACAGTCCGCCGGAGACCATGTTGACGGTGATGCCATCGGGGCCCAGGTCGTGGGCGAGGGTACGGGTCAACGACAGCAATGCCGCCTTGGCCGCGGTGTAGTCGTGGTAGGGGACCACGGGGTGCTGGAACAGGTTGGTGCCCACGTTGACGATCCGCCCGAACCCGCTCTCCCGCATCCCCGCGAGCGCGGCCTGCACGGTGTTCAACGCGCCCTGGACGGTACCGCTGAACTGCCGGTCCAGGTCCTTCCAGGTGAGGGTGTCCGCATGGGGTCGGGCGTCCCCGTTGAAGGAGAAGTCGACGAGCGCGTTGTTGACGACGGTGGTCACCGGGGAGCCGAAGTGCTGCTGTGCGGTGCGCAGCATGTCGGCGACCTGTTCGGGGTCGCGGACGTCGGCTTCGACGGCCAGCGCGCGTCCGGGACGGGTGTCGGCCAACGCCCGGGCGTCCTCGCCACTGGACCGGTAGTTGACCACCACGCGTGCGCCCTCGCGCAGGAACGCGCGCACCAGATGGGCGCCCAGTCCGCGAGCCCCACCGGTGACGAGGACCACCTGCTGGTCGAGGGGAAGCGCGGTGACCGCGGTGTCGGAAGGCATCGGAGCCCTTTCTGCCTGGTGGCGAAGGGGTCCCATGCGGGGAGACGGGCGTCTGCCGCCCGTGCTCGGACATCCCTTCGCCAGCGTTACCTGGATCAGGTTCGACGGGTGTCATCTCAGCCCGGATCAGCGGATCCCGGGCACCCCGTGTCACTGCAGCACAAGGTAGCCCATGAGCGCGGACCCGGGCCACCAGGGGCCTGATTCGCGTTCCCACCTTGGGACAGGAGATCGGAAGAGCACACGTCTTAACTCCAGTCACAAGACGGAATCTCGTATGCC